>JBDKTZ010000346.1:0-13317 GCA_039679975.1 Prolixibacteraceae bacterium | reverse complement strand
TGAATTCGTGCTTTGAAAGCCATTTTTCTTCTTCTACCGTTTGCCACCGTTGATCGCGATCTGACTGGTGACGTCTGATCCTTGCAGCAAAATCATCGTCCCACACCCGGGCTGTAGCCAGGTAAACGGGATGTTCTGACCGCTGTTCAGCCAGTTGCTGGGCAAAGCGGCTTTTCCCCGAACGGGCACCCCCCGTGATAAATGTGATCATTGCCATTTGCTCTAAAATTTGTACGCCACTTTTGCGGTGATACTTCTTCCCGGCATATTATACCCGTCTTTTTCCGAGTAGTTTTCGTCCAGGAGGTTTGACACGGTAAAACCGAAATCGACGTGTTTATTATAACTGTATCTGATCGAGTAATCAAACAACAGGTAGTCGGGATGTTTGAGCACGCCTTCTTCAGCAGTGAAGCCGCCTTTCGTGTAATAATCGGCTGAAGTCAACTCAGGACGCAGGGAAGTCAGTCCGTCCAGCTCCAGTCGTGATCCGATGTATCGACCGTTCAACTGCATCGACAGGAACGACTTTGGTCCGTATATCACGCCAAAGTTACCGGTCCATTTACGGGTATAAAATGTCTCGCGCGTAATTTTCCCTGATTCCGTTTCCTCTTCAAACTCATTTTTCAGCATCCAGGTCCAGTTTGAATAAAGTTCGAGTTTACAATCATTTTTAAACAGTGTTCCCAGGTTATATGACGAGGTGAGCTCCACACCTTCCATATTCGATTGGTTGGCATTCACGTAAGTAAACTCTCCTGAATCCAGCTTTTTCTCAACGATTTTATTGTCATGGACCGTGTAAAAGTAAGTGAAATCAACGCGCAACCCGTTATCAGATGACGCATATTTCAACCCCCCGTCAATTGTCCGCGACTTTTCAGGCTCCAGGTCCGGGTTGCCCACACACGACTGGCTCCAGGTGTAATCCCACTCAGGAAAATATTCATACACCGAATACTTTCCGGCCACCTGATAGGCATCGGGAACATAAAAAGCTGTTCCGAACGAAGTATGTGCTTTCAGGTTTTTCAGAAATTCCACCTGTATGCCGGCTGACGGATTGAACGTTCCGTACTTTTCATCTGCTTTAGGTGCTTCAAGTCCCTCGTTTTCATCGATGCGGTAATGAAAGTGATCGTACCGGATCCCCATGTTACCCGAAAAAACGCCATCGGACCAGGACAATTGTGTAAAAAAAGCTGTATTCACATTCTCATTATTCGGTTTATAGGGGTTTGTAGGTGTTCCCTTCGAACTCCAGCGGTCCGATTCATAATCATCCATTTTAAAATCCATTCCAACCAGCACGTCCAGATTGCCGAGAGATTGGACATCCTGAAGCTGAAACCCGTATTGTTTCCGGTTGCTTTCAAAATTAATATAGCCTTCATCGGTATTATCCGAATAATTCGGGTCGAGTTCTTTGACAAAAAAAGGATTGAATAAGAGCCGGTTGTTCCCAGCATTCCGTTCAAGACTGACAGACAGGTTAAGCCGGTTAATATCTTTTTTAGTCTGCCCGTAATTTCCCCAATAGGTTCCGGGCACTCCCACATCGTAAGCATAGGTGTAGGTTCCCTCTGCACTGACCTTCCACAGGGAGTCGATCCGGTAGGCGGCAAAACCGTTCAGATGGTTCAGTTCATAAGCTGAGTTTTCCATTTTGTCGCCATAGGAATTCTTGTCGAGGATCAGCTTCTCCCGCTTGGTCATGTGCAACAGGTTATGCTTGCCAATGCGATACTCTTGTTGTTGTTCCAGATGGGAAAAACCCAGGCGAAATGATAGCCGGTTGTTTACAGCGCCGGAGAAATTTCCGGCAATCTGCCGGTGTCCGAAACTGCCTGAACTGTATGAAATGGCTGCTTCATGCCGCTCCGTTCCCTTTTTGGTGATCACATTAATCACTCCTGCCATGGCATCCGAACCATAAAGAACGGAATAAGGTCCTTTTACAATTTCGATGCGATCGACATTATCCATGCTCAGTCCCGACAGGTTGTTCGTTCCTGAGGGTTTGCCATTGATCAGAATAAGCGTATAACTGCGTGAAAAAGCGCTGGGCGAAAAACCACGCATGCCCACTGTTGCAGAAAGCCCCGGATACTGGACAATGTCCAGGTTAGTAGCCCGTTTCAATAACTCCGATAAATTTTCGGAAGGCAGGGAATTGACAAGCTCCCCGGAAATGATCTCAACCTTCTGCGGAAGATCTTTCAACTGGTTCCCCATGCGGGACGCCATTACGGTAACTTCTTCGACCTCGACGTTCCGGATCGAGTCGGCAACCTGCGGTAAAGCTGTCAGGCTGCATAAGATGCCTAAACCAAAGGCAGTTGTTTTCAAAAAAAACATGACACAATTTTTATGGTTAAACATTAAAAAATGTTGACCATAAACTTTCATTTCAGTCCAGAACCAATTCCGACAGGAACAGATCAGGGCAACCGGATAAATGGGATGATGTTGTTCATCTCATTGCTTTTATCCCGAAAGCTATGATAAACTTGTTGATCTGGCAGGTCTTCTGGCTCACCTTGTTTTCCGATGCCTTCCCATCAGGTTGACCTGACAGTGGCGAGGTTCGGAAAATTTTTCTATAAAGGCTTACAGCTGCGGGTACAGCTCCGGTTTTGCACCGGATTCCCTTTTCATCCCGGGCTAAAAAAGCCGCGGGAACCAAATTCCGGGACAAATGTAGGAATATTTTCAAACACAAAGACACAAAGACACAAAGAAAAAACGGAGACCGGAAACGGGAAACAAGAAGAGGGTAGCAAGGTGACAGGGTTGAAGGGTGTCAGGGCAAAGCGGCATAGAGCCCAGGGCATGGAGCATAGCGTTTGGTCTCACGACTTGCTACTCACAACTTGCGGGCCTGAGTCTCAGCGAAGGTCCTGTGTCTTGCTGTACATCATTTTCTCGCTCACCAGGAAGATCACCGGCTTGCCCGAATAGGGATTGATCCTTGTAATAACAGGAGTCTGGTAAACCTGCTCGATGTTTTCCCAGTTGATCACGTCAACCGGTTTTCCCTGGGTAAAGATCTCACCCTGATTAAAAAGGATGAGCTGATCGCAATATTCGGATGCCAGGTTCAGATCGTGAATCACCATCAGCACGGTCAGTCCCATTTCAGCATTGAGATGTTGCAGCAGGTTCAGGATCTTTACCTGGTGCGTAATGTCCAGGTGAGAGGTAGGCTCGTCCAGCAACAACAATTCGGGCTCCTGCGTCAGTGCACGGGCAATAGCCGCCCGTTGCTGCTCTCCTCCGCTTAACTCCGTCATCAGTTTGTCGCGATGCTGAAACACGCCGGTTAATTCCATGTATCGCCGGGCAATTTCAATGTCTTTGCGCGATTCAAAAAACTGAAGCCGTTTATAATAGGGTAAACGCCCCATCAGGACATAGTCTTCGACCGGGATACGGTCTGCATCGGTTGTCTGGGCAACAATGGCGACCTGCCGCGCTTTTTCCTGAAGAGACATCGCTTTCAGTGATTTTCCATGCAGCCGGACATCGCCGCCTAATGCAGGAAGTATACCGGTAATACCGCGGAATAAAGTCGTTTTCCCGGAACCGTTTGGACCAATAATGCCGGCAAATGTACCCTTCTCGAGGGAAAAACCCACCCCCGATAACCTGAATGAAGGATATCCGCACGAAAAGTTCTGTATGTTGAAAAAATGCTCCATTTTTTTAGACACAAGTATCAAGTATCAAGACACAAGACCAGGAAAGTTCTGAGTGCAAGCTTCCGTTCTTCGCTTTCCGTTCTCCTTTTTGCGCTTTGCTCTCTGCCCCATGCGCTATGCTCTCTTCCGGTCTCCGGTTTCCCGTCTCCGTTACTGCCTTTTTCCGCTCATCATCAGAATAAACAACACGCCTCCGATGATCCCGGTTATCACCCCGATGGGCAATTCATTCGGCGCGATAATGGTCCGGGAGGCTACATCCGACAATACCAAAAACGAACCGCCCAGCAAAAACGAACTGACCAGCAGGATCCGGTAGTCGGTTCCCAGGAATAAACGCAGCAGATGAGGGATGATCAGTCCCACAAACCCGATGACTCCCGCCACCGACACACTCACTCCCGCCAAAACCGAGGCCAGGATAAACAATACCCGCACGGCAACATTTGTGTTGACCCCCAGGTGATAGGCTTTTTCCTCCCCCAGACGCAGGGCATTCAGCGGCTGAACGAAGAAATAGGAAATCACCAGGACCACGAGCGTCACGATCAGGCTGAGCCGGATCAGACCGGAATTCGATTCATCGAGCGAGCCCATCGTCCAGAAAATAATGCTGTGCAGGCTGTCCGGGCTGCTTACCGTCATCAGGAACATCATGGCCGAAGAAGCGACAAAGCTGATCATCACTCCGATCAGCAGCATGTTGTGCACATTGACTTTTCCCCGCCCCGAACCGATCACATACACAAGAAAAACCATTAGAAATGCACCGATAAACCCGGAAAGCGGGAGCATGGCACCGCCGATGGTCACATGCAATCCCAGCACAATGGTCAGGGCCACTCCAAGGGAAGCTCCCCCCGAAATTCCAAGGGTAAACGGTTCAACCAGGGGGTTGCGGTATATCCCCTGAAGAATGACTCCGGAAAGGCTTAGAGCGCCGCCGACAGCCACGCCCAGAAGGATCCTTGGCATCCGCACCTGGCTTACCAGCATATACTCGAGCGACTGCTGATCACCCTGAAAAAACACCAGCTTCAGCGCTTTCCACAGGCCAATCTTCATTTCGCCCGATGTCAGCGAAAGGAGCATCGAGCCGATCAGCAGCACGGCCAAGGCCAGCACCACCACAAACCATTTGAAATATTTACCGGATGAACGTATCAAAATAAAAACTATTAAATTAACGCAGACTGGAAAAGGGAGACCGAAGACCGGAAAACAGCACCAATACTATTTCTATATTCCGGTATCCCTTCTCCCGTTTCCGTTGTCCCTACTTCCCGTATATCATTCCGATGATCTCGTCCAGCGCCTCCACAAACAATTCCGGTGTCGGGCTGCAGGTCTTTTCATCGTCCACGACAAATACTTTATTGTTTTTAACTGCTTTCAGATTTTTATAGGCTTCCCACTTGTTCTTTTCCTCCCGGCTTACCGATCCCATCAGCATCACCATAATTACATCCGGATCACGTACCAGTACTGTTTCACGGGTAATACTTCCGATTTTCAGGTCGGAAGCAATATTCACGCAACCCGAAAAGTTAATAAAATCCTGCATAAAGGTATTCGGAACTGCCGTAAACAAGGGGTTCGCCCCGATCTGGAAAAACACACCCGGCTTTTGCTTCACCTCCGGGACTTTTGCTTTCACCGCTTCGAGTTTTGCCCGGGTTTCAGCAATCAGCCGGTCTGCCAGCGCCTTCTTTCCGATCTTTTCACCCAGTATCTGAACATGTTTGCAGATATCGTCGAACGAACGGGGATAGGCGAAACTCAAAACCGGGATACGCAGCTTTTCAAACGTACGAATCGTTTCAGGATCAGTCAGTGAAGAAACTATGACCAGGTCTGGCTTCAGCATGACTGCCTTCTCAAGGTTCACCTGCACAGCAGTCGCGACCACTTCGGCATCGCCCGGATCCTGAAGAATGCAGAAGCTGGTGCAGCCAACCAGCAAGTCACCCGCTTCCAGCCAATACAGGCTCTTGGTGAGGGAGGGAGCCAGCGAAATAATCCGTTTGGGATGCTGCGCCCGGCTCTGACTAACGATGGCCACCAGCAACAGGACTGCTAAAAGAAATTTTTTACCCATTACACAGGCATTAGCCTCAGAGGAAAGAAGATTGGAAGGATAACACTTTCCAACGATCTTTTTCCCCGAAGATCAGTTAAACATCGAACCGTTCCGGCAGGTCTTCTGGCTCACCCAACTTCGGGCCTTCCCGTGAAAATCACAGTGGCTCTGTTCCGAAGCATTCTGCGGGCTTACAGCAGCGGGGACTGCTCCGGTTTTGCACCGGATTCCCTATTAAGGCATTCAGCCGCCAATACCCTGCAAAATTAGGAAACACCCATGACATGAGCAAATGCAAAATTCTGTACAGTGCCCTGGCAACATACGCAAAGGCAAAATTCTTCCCTGCGCCGGATCTTCGGACGACGAACCTAACGGCCTTGCAAACAAAAAGCCAAACCTCACTAAAGCCTCCATCTCCGCTCCTTTAACGATAACCGGAAAAACTGCATACATATGCGGTAACCGTGATTTTCAGGAACGGGATCGCCCGAAACGTTAAAAAAATCGATTATCTTTGTTGCCCTTAAACAGAATTGGTTGCAAGGATTTTAAAAACAAATAAAATGACTCAGTATAAAAGAACCCTGATCACCTCTGCCCTGCCCTATGCCAACGGACCGGTTCATATCGGGCACCTGGCCGGGGTTTATGTACCGGCCGACATCTATGCGCGTTACCTCCGGCTGAAAAAGGAAGACGTTTTGTTTATCGGCGGATCGGATGAACATGGCGTGCCGATTACCCTGAAAGCGAAGAATGAAGGAATTTCGCCACAGGACGTGGTCGACAAGTACCATACCATGATCAAGGATTCTTTTTCCCGCTTCGGGATCTCGTTCGATGTGTACTCCCGTACCAGCGCAAAGATCCATCACGAAACGGCTTCTGAATTTTTCAGGAAGCTTTATGATGAAGGAAAATTCATTGAAAAGACTTCTGAACAATATTATGACGAGGAGAACAAACAGTTTCTGGCCGACCGGTATATCGTGGGCACCTGCCCGAAATGCGGCTTTGAAAAGGCCTATGGCGACCAGTGCGAACGTTGCGGCACCTCACTCAGCCCGACCGAACTGATCAGCCCCCGGTCGATGATCAGCGGAAACACCCCGGTGCTGAAACCAACCAAACACTGGTACCTGCCGCTCGACCAGTACGAGCCCTGGCTCAAAAACTGGATCCTCGAAAATCATAAGGAGTGGAAGTCGAATGTATATGGTCAGTGTAAAAGCTGGCTCGACAGCGGACTGCAGCCGCGGGCGGTTACCCGCGACCTCGACTGGGGAGTCCCCGTGCCTATAGAAGAAGCCGAAGGCAAAGTTTTATATGTCTGGTTCGACGCGCCCATCGGCTATATTTCAGCAACCAGAGAACTAACCCCCGACTGGGAAAAATACTGGAAAGATCCGGCTTGCCGCATGGTCCATTTCATCGGGAAAGACAACATCGTTTTCCATTGCATCATCTTTCCGTCCATGTTAAAAGCAGAAGGGACCTACATTCTGCCCGACAATGTTCCGGCCAACGAGTTCCTGAACCTTGAAGGCGACAAGATCTCCACCTCGCGGAACTGGGCGGTCTGGCTGCACGAGTACCTCAAAGAATTCCCAGGAAAGGAAGATGTGCTGAAATACGTGCTGACCGCCAATGCCCCCGAAACAAAAGACAACGACTTCACCTGGAAAGATTTCCAGGCCCGCAATAACAATGAGCTGGTGGCTATCCTGGGCAATTTCGTGAACCGCGCCCTGGTGCTGACCCAGAAATACTACGACGGGAAAGTACCCGCCGCAGGTATTCTAAATGAGGTCGATCAGCAAACGTTAAAAGAGATCGAAAATATCAGGAATGATGTTGAAAAGAGCCTCGACAGCTACCGTTTCCGTGAAGCGTTGAAACTGGCCATGGACCTGGCCCGCCTGGGAAATAAGTACCTGGCCGACGAGGAGCCCTGGAAGGTGGTAAAAGCCGACCCTGAACGGGTTAAGACGATCATGAATGTTGCACTTCAGATTACGGCCAACCTGACCATTCTGCTCGAACCTTTCCTCCCTTTCAGCATGGAAAAACTGAGAGGTTTCATTAACCTGGACAAGTTTGACTGGGATGCGATCGGGCAAACCGCCCTGTTGCCCGCCGGACATCAGATCAATACGCCCGAGCTGCTGTTCGAAAAAATTGAAGATGAGGTGATCGACCTGCAGATCAAAAAACTTCATGATACGAAACAGGCCAATGAAGCAGCCCAGGTCAAGGCGAAACCGGCAAAGGAGAATTGCAGTTACGACGATTTCATGAAGATGGACATCCGCACTGCCACGATCCTGGAAGCCGAGCTGGTGCCGAAGACAAAGAAACTGATGAAGCTGAAAATCGATACGGGTATCGATAAACGGACCATCGTTTCGGGAATTGCCGAATATTACAAGCCCGAAGAAGTGATCGGGAAGCAAGTAGCGGTGCTGGTCAACCTGGAACCGCGCATGCTGAAAGGGATTGAATCGAAGGGAATGATTCTGATGGCCGAAGATGCCGACGGAAGCCTGAAATTTGTTTCACCGGCCTCTGTCGTGAAGAACGGATCAGAAATTAAATAAGTCGTAAGTAGCGAGTAACGACTTATTACTATGCCGTTCACTCGCTACGCATAATCCATGACCCAAAGACAGTCGTGCCGGCGGCAAGCCGGCACGCTTCAGTAAGCTGTAGTACCGTTTTTACGGATCGGCGGCTTACCCAACATATCAGGACCGCCCTTGTACGCAAAGGCGGTCCTTTGTATTGATATCAAAATACAAGCGTCGGCGTAACCTGATTGCCATACTCCCGAACATCTGAACCAGAGCACTGTCATTTCTTTGTTTTTGAACCTCGGGCCGTTTTCTGCCTAATCTATCTGTGAAATCCAATAAAAACCTTCTATAAGTGCATAGCCCTGACCGGCGGGTGCCGTTCAATTGGGAATAATTGCGGGGCGTTGCTCGCCGCTCATTTTCCTATTTATTAGCGAAAGTTGCTTATTTATCAATGCCTTCAATAAGTGATTTAAGATAAGGAATGTCCTCTTTAACAGTTAGCCAGAGGAGTCATGTTTTTGGTGTATTGCAGAATTTTATCAATACACAGCAAAATGTGCTCTATAAACGCCAGATCATCCTTCATGCCTGAAAGATTATTTGAAGATCGTTGGAAATGTTAGTTTTTATGCGCTTATTCTTAATCGCTCCTTCAGTAATCAGATCAACCTTACGTCCAAGCTTTACCGACAGTTCATCTTCTAATCGAATAAGTCTCAGCAATGAAATACTTCTTTGGAAAGATACAAGAATGTCTATATCACTATTGACAGTCTGTTCGTTTCTTGCATAGGAGCCAAACAAGCCTATGAACAGTGGATCATACTGTCTTAAGGACTCAAGAATGATATTGTTTATCTCAACGTTTGACATAGAACAAAGATAGTGAAAATTTGCTTAAGTCTATGAATGTCTTTCTTTTGCAATTTAGGTGTAGAGTAGAGCCTGACAGTCCATTCTTATTTTGTACAAATTTGAACGAACTGTCAGTGCCCCTGCATCAAACATACGTGAAGTTTTCCTTTATACGGTTTACGGATAGATTTCATCCAGCAGCTTTCGCATGGAACTTCAAGCTTGCATATTTTTCGATGTCCAACAGGTTTTTGTACTTGAATTGATTATTACAAATTGTGATTTTCAGATAGAAATTCTTTAACTTTCCGTTATGAAACTGTTTATCCTCTCATTTCTGCAATTATTGGTCACCAATACCCAAAATCCATAGGAGTAAACTGAGCATGTATATAACTGATCTTCATCATTTCCTGGATGAACAGGGAAACATCCCCTCTGATATGCCAAAGAAAGCCAGAGAATTGGCGAATTATCTTGCCTTAATTGTGGATGGCGCGACATCGTCCAAAGCCAACGACTGTCTTACAGAAGTCCGATGTAATGCCAGAAATTGCCACGGGAGTATTTTATTCTCATTTTCTGAAGACAAGAATAAAATTCATTGGGGTTGCACTGATTGTATGAACGAAGGAATTATTTCCAACTGGCAAGACACGCACTGGGACAACAGGAAGAAGTAGCAATGCAGTACAGGTGTATCCGATTTCCAACTTTGTGCGTCCGGAAAAGGAAAGAACTTTGCATATCGTTTCCAGCCCTCTTTGAGCAAATATATCATTGCCGCCTTTTTTCAATATACCCGATAGCCGAATTATTAATACCGGCGAGTATACCCGGGTAGCCATTACCAACCAGCGCATCCTGAATATTGCTGATGGAAAAGTAACCTTCCTGGCAAAGGATTATCGCGACAGGGCCATTAAAAAGCCTGTTACCCTTGATGGGGTTGAGTTCCTCAGACGCTTTACCCTGCACATCCTGCCCCGGCGGTTTGTCAAAATCCGCCGCTTTGGTATTTACAACCATACGGTTAAACGGAACCTGAAACTACAGTTCGTTCCCCAGCAGAAGCCGGATAATGACCCGGGAATCAAACGGCAAAAACCGGCAGAAGCCAATGTTGAGCGCTTTGCAAGGCTGACAGGCATAAACCCATGCCTTTGCCCGGTATGCAAAACCGGAAGGATGGTAACCATCCGGGAACTGCCGCGGATACGTTCACCGGCACGGGGCCGGCTGGCAGAATCATTAACACGATCATAATCACTAAATCAATTTACGCTCCCGGCGCATCAGGGAGAGGTATGCCCCCATACCAGCAAAAACGATAAAAAAGCAGGGCTTAAACATCAAGTCGCTGATGCAAACTGATCTGAAAAGCACAAAAACCTGCAACATGTCAATGAACGTGGGACGGTTTCCTGCCCGTTCTATCTGTGAAAATCCAATCAAATAAAAACCTTCAATAAGTGTATAGTCCCTGACCGGCGGGTGTTGTTTAACCGGGAACAACCGCTGGGCTCTGCACGCCGCTCATGTTCCTTCTTTATTAGTGGTTGGCGATTATTTTGGTCGAATTGGTATCCATATTTCCTCCTCTGATTCCGGATCGGCGTTTTTATATTTGGCACCTAACACTTCAAAATGGGGCCTATTATCCAACAAATAGTCTGAATTTGGGAGCCAGGTCCCAAAAATATATTGAAAGACACTACTTTCAGTGCTCGATCCTTTATAATCAAAGACTGCATAAAGTCCACCTGTCAGGATAAATGTTTCCATATCCTCAGGCAGATTATAGAAATTTGCGACTTCAATCGTAGCCCATTTCTCAAACTCATTCGCAGGATTAAATTCGATGAAATAATTAGCATTATAAATCTGCATTGAAATCAGATCATTTGAAATATTATTTGCTATTTCCTTGCGCCTGGGCATGAAACTTCTCCAGAGTTCACCTGTCTTGTTGTTGGCTAAACTCATGGTCAATCGTGTACCAATCAGCCTTTTTTCTTTTAAAATCTCTATTCTTGGTTTCATTTCAATCGTTATAAGATCTTTTTGGGGCTTCGGTTTTTTGGCTACTTTCCCGTCAAACCGAGCAGAAGTAAATGCGTGAGATTAACCTGCAATTACCTGTAAACCCGGCTATGACAAATACAGATTGTTGAACTAAATCCGCCTGCGCGGATCGTGTCTTAAAAGTACCCGATTCTTCCTATACTCCGGAATTATTCACCATAAAAATTTCTGGATATGAGAAAGAAATTGGGCTTTACTATCGTTGAGCAGGCCATTGTGCTTGTTCCTGGGTTTGAAAAAATTGCCGGGAAGCTGGAGCAACAGGTTACCTTGCGCGGACAAAGCAAAAGTACCTTACATAATTACATCCGCCGCATCGCCCTGTTTGTGGTCCATCTCGAAAAACTACCCGAGCAGATCGATCTATTCGGCCGAACTGCGCGGTCAGGAAGTAATCAACCTGAAAATCTCTTATATCGATTTTGAACGCCGTACCATCCATATCCGCCAGAGCAGGTACAAGAAGGACCGCATCGTTCCGTTGGCCCAAAGCATGGCCGTCGGTCTGAAAAAGTACCTCAAAGCCGAAAACCCCCAACATCTGGCTGTTTAACGGAAAAGAACCCGATGGCCGTTACAGCGTGCGGGGTTTATCCTGGGTGATGCGTGAAAACCTGAAAAAGACTTCCATTACCAAAGGATGTAAATCTGCAACCTTTCGCTGCATCCGCACATCCATTGCCTTGTTCCCGCTGCCGGTTATACTTTGGACGGTCAATGGAAAAACATCAGGCGTTCGGGACTGTACCTCTATCCGATTCACCAATTGAGCGAAGCTTTTAAAGGAAAGTTCCCCGACAGTCTTAAGCGGATTTTACAAAAACAAGACGAGCTTTCCCTCTTTAACAACCGGATACAGCAGGCTTATCGAACAAAATGGGTCGTTTATTGCGAACCTTCGCTGGCAAACGCTGAGCATGTTGTCAGATACCTGGAGCAATATACCCACCGGGTAGCCATTACCAACCAGCACATCCTGAATATTGCTGATGGAAAAGTAACCTTCCCGGCAAAGGATTACCGCGACAGAGCCATCAAAAAGCCTGTTACACTTAATGGGGGTGAGTTCCTCAGACGCTTTACCCTGCACATCCTGCCCCGAAGGTTTGTCAAAATCCGTCGCTTCGGTATTTACAACCATACGGTTACGCGAAACCTGAAACTACAGTTCGTTTCCCTTTTGCTTATCTCAAAATCAGGGTCAATAATTTTAACCTCATCCCAGCTAAGTTGATAAGAGTTTATAAACCCATTTTCGATCAATGAGCCGGCATCGCGTTTCCTTCGGTTTTGAGTCCAATCACCTTTTTGCCGCCCGATTTTGTTTCTTCCAGCTCGATAATGTGCAACAACTCGTTGTAAAACAGCCGGTCAAGACTATTACTGCCGTTACAGAAGGAAAGTTTCAGCAAATGTTCAGGCGAAAATATTTTAACGAAAGGAACGAGTTTGGTATCCTTGTCTTTTTGGGTGCTGCGAAGGATCTTTTCGATCTCGAGCAAATCAAAAGGGGTAAACGGAAGTTCATCAACCAGCTTTTCGACTTCCCTGGCAGCAACCTCGTTGCAGAAAAAGTCTGCCAAAACAAGTCAGTCATAAATGAAATAGTTCAGGCCGGAACACCGTTATTTCTTTGCTTTTGATAATTTCTCCTGGACTTCCCGTACAAAACTGACCGAAACATTAGCGTATTTCGCGATCTCGTCGACGGAGAAACGCCCTGCCTGAATCAAGTTGGAAACAAACTCATAATTCTTTTTGGCTTCTGTTTCCGCTTTTCCTTCCGCTTTCCCTTTGGCTTCTCCTTCTGTCAAACCTTCCTCTTTACCTTGCTCCCTGGCATGGGCCAAGATATTGGCGCGATCCCACTTCCGTTTTAGTTCTACATCGTACATCGCTTTCTCCTCCCTGGTTAAATTGCAGTATTCTGATACATTAAAAAACTTCTCAAATATCGGCTTCCTCAAAAATAACGGGATCTTGTCCATCTTCGAAAGATTCTTTAACAAATATA
>JBDKTZ010000150.1:0-2491 GCA_039679975.1 Prolixibacteraceae bacterium | reverse complement strand
CAGTTTTCGGGCCGGATCATGGGTGAAATCAATCTGGAGGAAAGCGTGGCTCAACCCTTCCCTGCAGCTCTAAAACAAGTTTATCACAATATGTCTTTTGAGCAAAAAGCTGCTGTCCACGGCTTATGCTGCAAACACATGCCAGGAATTGTAATGCCGCTTTTGTTTATGTCGGGCGAGATCAGTCCTGTTGAATATGCAAAAGGATTGATCGCCCTCCGGATAAAATCGAAAGAACAGTTTTCGCAAATTCTGGCCGATACGGCAAAAGTGCAATCCTGGTTGGATTGCGGACTACACCGTCACCGGACAGAAAAAAAAATTGCCGGTATAATCAAAGAAGGTGAAGGTGATACGATCGAATTTAAATCGACCCTCCGATGGGATATCCGCGCCGGAAAAACAAACCCGGCCATTGAACATGCCTGTCTGAAGACTATTTCAGCCTTTTTGAATTCATGGGGAGGAACTCTGCTGATCGGAGTCCGCGACGATGGTTCCATTGAAGGTATTGAAACCGATCGCCTGCCTAACGAAGATAAATTTCTGCTTCACATTTGGACTCTCATCCGCACATGCCTGGGAAAAGACTTCACACCATATATACGAACCAGACTCGAAAAGGTCAGTGACAAAACAGTCTGTATGGTCAGTTGCAGGCCATCAACCCGGCCGGTTTTCCTGAAGCAACCTGGATTCACTGAAGAGATGTATATTCGCGTGGGGCCATCGAGCAATGCAATGGATATCAGTGAAGCATTAAAATATATTGAAGATCATTATCAATAGTGTCTGACGATCAGGGACGCAACAAGCAAAACATATACCATGGAAAATTTTACAATCGTATCGGATATGCCTGTCAAGGTAGTGCGCCCTGAGGGCCGTCTGGATACCAATAACAGCAATGATTTTGACAACTTTCTCAAACCCTTGCTTGAAAAAGAACGTTTTTTAATCCTCGATCTTTCACAATGCAACTATTTATCGAGTTCAGGGATCAGGGTGCTGCTAAAAGTAAAGAAAAGCTTACTGGGCAGGCAAGGAGAATTATTCATCACGGGAATCTTACCGGAAGTATACCATGTGATCGAACTGGTAGGTATGCACAATAATTTCAGGTTCGAAAAAAATCCCCAGGCTGCATTCACTGCCATTGCAAGAATCCAGTCGGACAATGCCGGCCCGCTTGAGTTGGTCGCAGAGAATTCCCGTTTCATTTTCCAGTCGACCGGAACAGAAAAAGATCCGGCCCTGTTCTGGACGAATCACGGTATTGCAGGATATGGCGAATTGGGAACATCGGTCGGCTATGGATTACCGGCCGAAGCAGGATTTGAGAGCGCCTGTGAACCGGATTTATTTGTCAAAATAGGAAATACAGCTGCTTTTGTTCCTTCAAATCCGGATGAAGCCTCCGATTTCAGAGTTTCACCCGAACCTTGCAAAGCCGGTGTATTGATTTCAGAAGCAGTCTCCTTTAGTGATGAACCTTCAGGACTGCTGCAATTGTGTGAAATTAAATCATTGTCCTTAAATCAAGTCGCAGAGGCGGCAGATTCGCTAAAACAGCTGCTCGATGAAGAACGGAAAAAGCTGATGTTGCTGGTGATCACCGATCGCGACACAACAGCTTCATTGACGGTTGCCCTACTCAACGATCAGGCGTTTCAACAGACCCTCCAATCAAACAATATGCATCGTTTGTCGGGGCTGTCGGCCAATGGCAGCAGACTTCTTGGTGCCACATTGATACTCGGGGAATGGAATGAGAGAAATTCCATGTATTCTTTTTCACAATTGTTAAGTGAAAATCTGGTCATTGAAAATATAGCTGATGTTCAACCTTTAGACCCCGATAAAATCCTTAAACGACCTGTAATAAGGGTCTATCTGACAAAAGAATCTCAGGATGCCAATATCACGCGTTTAATTATAGAAACTTCAGGTGGTTTCAAACCGGAACCCTATCAGGAATTCCTGATCAGGCGATTATATACCGATTCTGCAAAGGTGATGGTTGAACCGTTGCATGGAGGTTATACAGCGCAAACGTTCCAGGTCACCTCGTACGATGAGGAAGGACGAAAAATGAGACCGACAGTGCTCAAAATGGCCAGCCGGGACTTAATCATGAGAGAATCGGAGCGGTGCAGGCAATATGCCTTGCCCTATATATTCAATAACAGTGCGATCGTTCTCGGAGCTGAATTTTACGGAGAAAAGGGAGCGTTACGCTATAATTTCGTGGGGATCGGAGGAGAAGAATCGCGCCTGAAATGGCTGACCCACTATTTTTTGGACTCAGGAATGGATGTCCTCAGCCCTATTTTCGACAAGATATTTCTTCAGATTCTGAAGCCGTGGTACGGACAACCGGTTTACGGGATCATTTATCCGTTTAAGGACCATGATCCGACCTTCACCTTCTTCCCTCACATTTATCAAACAGTGGCCGACCTGTTTTCCATTTCTTCGCATGAGCAGTATA
>JBDKTZ010000005.1:0-4114 GCA_039679975.1 Prolixibacteraceae bacterium | reverse complement strand
TTTTATCCCTGAGCAATTTGATTTTACGTTATGTTTGCATTTTATTTGATTTTTAAAGTGATTGTTCATTAACATTAGTCGTTCCTGGCGCTCGGCAAATCCTCAAACTCCGTTTGGTCTTTGCTCTCGCTTAATCGAAACGTCCGTTTGGAATAAATCCCTTCACCATTTTTGACAGCAGGTATGATTTCATAATGTAAAGGCGACGTCAGACTTAACGTATTCAGGATTTCTTCCAGCGATTCATTCACAAAAGTACCGGTAAAACGGTAGTCCTTCAACCGTTCATCTTTCAACTGAATGTCCACATTATACCAGTTCTCCATTCTCCTCACTACCTCCATGATCGGGTCATCCATAAAAACCAGTTTCCCTTCAGTCCAGCCGGTATACTTGCCGGCGTCGCTAATCTGTCCCTTTAACAGATTATTTTCAGCAACATCGTAACGTGCCAGTTGATTAGGTTCCAGGATCACCTCAGTTCCCGATTTTTCATCAGTTCCTGCACGGACAGCTACTTTACCTTCGATCAAAACCACATCAATTTCGGAAGCCGGCTCATACGCGTTTACATTGAATGCTGTTCCCAGAGCCTCAATAGAAAGCTGATCTCCAACCTCTACAATAAATGGTCTTTCAGCATCTTTCGCAACCTGGAAATAACCTTCACCTTTTAATTCAACTCTCCTCTCCCGACTTTGCGCCAACCGGTTTGAAAAACGCAAGGAGCTTCCCGAGTTTAAAAATACGACCGATCCGTCAGGAAGCTCAAGATTCGTTCTGGTTCCATAGGCCGCCTGAACCTCTTCATAATAGACAGGGTCAGTTACCTTACGGGAGAAGAAATAGTTATAAACTCCTGCGAACAAGACAGACAAAATAAGGATAGCAGCAACTTGCCAAATCATGTTGATTTTAACTATGCTTTGTCTTTGAATACCAGCCTTTTTATGGACTTCAGCAAGCGCCTGCTCCGAGTTTAGGCGAACTGGGAATTTGAAATTCCCGGTTCGCCGCCATACCTCCACGATATCATCAAATTCAACTTGGTTTTGTTGATTCTGTGACTTCCATTGTTCCAGAATGATCACATCTTCTTCTGCAATTTGACCTTTCAGATAACTGTATATCAGTCCATATATTTGCTCCTTGTCGCTATCCATTTTTCCCTGATTTGGATAATGACTGCGGAAGTAAGGCAGAACCCTACATAGAAAAGCAAAAAAAATTTCAGCTTAAGGTCACAGACCGATCTGCTAACTTAATAATCACAACAACAATAGTTCGTTACACTCAAAAATGTGCCGTTGAATGTTTCGTATTACTGATATTCTGAACAGCTTTCTCAGAAAAGGTATTCTTTCATCAAAACAAATGTTTATGAAGTGTCCGGCTTAGCTTTTTACCATCCCCGGCTCAGATGAGATAAGCGTAACGTATGAAAAAAAGAATATCAGGTTGTCTTTCAGACGATACGAGGGTAAGAATTCGCTCAGTTCAATCCTTAATGTTTTTAAAGCTCTGCCAATTAAAGCTTCCACTCCTTTTACCGTTATATCCATTTTACCTGCGATTTCCTTATTCGTCAGGTTTTGGAAGCGGCTCAATTCGAAAGCCTCCCGGCAACGCCCGGGAAGTTTGGCAAGCGCCGATACCAGGCATTCTTCAAAATTATTTCGCAGTATTTCGTTTTCGGTCGATTCGTCCGCAATCAGACGATCGCCCTTCTTAATTTCTTGATGTTGATTTCGATGATCATGATTATAATCAAAAACCTGATGTTTGGTCATTGTTGTTAAATAACCTGCCAGATTATCAATTTTACCGCAAACAAAGCGTCGCTCCCATAACTTTATGAATACATTCTGTACCAATTCCTGAGAAAGGTCTGCATCTCCCAACATGGAAAAAGTAAATCTACAAAGATTATCATAATACTTTCTGAATATCATATCAAAAGCCCTGGAACTGCCTCCTTTTAATTCGTTTATCAGCATGCAATCATCACTTATGTCCGGAGTGGCTCGACTCATAACCAATTCGATAGATTTTGCCCAAAGATAGTGGATAGGATGATTACTCCAAAATTGCGGATAAATCGGTAAAGAAAAAAAGGAGAAGCAGTTAAGTTATGCCTCTCCTCTATCCACTATTTGGTTTACTTTATAATATTCCGAAATACGCAGCAGTTCGCACCATCTGCGAAACGAACGACATTTCATTGTCGTACCAGGCCGCAGTTTTGACGAGCTGAGTCTCTCCGGACGAAACCACTTTGGTTTGCGTGGCATCAAACAACGAACCGTAGTCCATCCCCACAATATCGCTGGAGACAATATAATCTTCATTATAGCCGTACGACTCGTTCGAGGCATCTTTCATGGCCTGATTAATCTCTTCTTCTGTAACCTTTTTCCCAAGTACGGTATACAATTCCACGATCGATCCGGAATGTACCGGGATACGCTGGGAGGAGCCATCAAGTTTGCCTTTCAGCTCGGGAATAACCAGACCGATGGCTTTAGCCGCCCCGGTTGTGTACGGTACAATATTATCGGCGGCAGCCCTTGATTTCCGGTAGTTCACCTTCGGATCGGGGGTGTCCAGCAAAGGCTGTGAATTCGTGTAGGCATGAATGGTCGACATCTGTCCGGCCACAATGCCGAACCGGTCATTGAGCACTTTGACCAGCGGCGCCAGACAATTAGTTGTACACGACGCACAACTAATCAGCCGGTCACTGGCATCCAGAATGGCATGATTCACATTGTACACAATGGTTTTAACGTCTTTGTCTGACGGAGCAGAAATGATCACTTTCCTGGCTCCTGCCTTCAGATGTGCCGACGCTTTTTCCTTCGATTCGAAAATACCGGTACATTCCAATACCAGATCGATTCCAAGTTTTGCCCAGGGCAGGTTTTCGGGAATCCGCTCGGCATACACCGCTATCCGTTTCCCGTTCACCACCAATGCATTGTTGATGTGACCCACATCGGCCTTCAAACTTCCCTGTATGGAATCATATTTCAACAAATAAGCCAGCATAGAAGGAGCGCTCAGATCATTAACAGCAACTACTTCCAGTTTTTCATTTTCCATCATTTTCCGGAAGGCCAGGCGGCCTATCCGCCCGAATCCGTTAATTGCAACTCTAATCATAATATCCGATTTTAGATTGTTCATTGAACTATTTCAAGTTCTTGCTTCAAATATAGTTCCTTTGATGCCTGCAAGTTAAACGGATTCTTCTTTGTCTGCAATGACAACTTTCCGTCAAAAACTGCCAGATAGACGGGTTATTCCCTCCAGACACATTTGTTAATAGTTATACCAAATTTGGTTAAAACTTTAACGACCTTTGCTAACAACTAAGAACGCCGACCGTCAAATTCACTGATGGCATGAGTCACGGCAACAATATTCTCAAAAGGAACATTTGCCTGAATGTTGTGAATGGCATTACATTACAAAGTCGCCTCAGTAACTAAACCAAATGATATTCATTATAAACATAAGATCTAAACCATTCCCTGCTCTGTTTGTTAAATATCAATAACTTTACTTAAATTTGTACTTTCCTGATTGGATCTGTTTAATTCTTTTAACACTAGCATTGGTCGGGTGAATGAGCATTTTGAGATAGAGAATTTTGAAAGGATACGGGAAGGGAATTTTGAGGCCTTCAAACTTCTTTTTGAGCAGTACTACCAGCGTCTTTGCAATTATGCCTCATCTTACTTACAGGATGACTTCATCAATGAAGATACGGTACAGGAGGTTTTTGCAAAAATATGGGAAGATCGCCGCAAGATCAGAATCTCGGGTTCGGTTAAGTCATATTTGTATACTTCCGTTAAAAATGCCTGTCTGAACCGGATAAAGTCCGAATCCATCCGTCTTGGTCATACCTCAACATACAGCAAAAGCGCCGGCGAAATTGTTTTTGACGACGAGATCGAACAGGAAGAATTCCGGCATTATCTGTCACAATGTATCGAAAAACTCCCTCCCCGCTGTAAAGATGTTTTTATCCAAAGCCGGTTCGATGATGCCAGACAGGAAGAAATCGCCCGGGAAATGGAAATTTCAGTCAAAACAGTTAAAGCTCAAA
>JBDKTZ010000441.1:0-14791 GCA_039679975.1 Prolixibacteraceae bacterium | reverse complement strand
GAATACCCACATAATCCATCGTATCGACAACCAGTTTACCGGCTTCCACATCGGCAACCCATGTATTTTTATTGTAGATCACCATATTATGGGCTGCCATATAATCCGGATCAAGATACCGGATGCCGTTAACACGGGTATCCGTGGCCGGTGCATATTTTTTGGAAACTTTGATCGGAACTTTTACTTTGTTGAACCAAATTTCAAGCCTTGGATCGTTCAGTTCCACCAGGACATCTCTGAATCCTGCACAAAGCTGGATTCTGCTGAAATTACTTTCACTGGCGTCGTAAGTGGTATTGGCCGGCCAGGAATCGGCAGTACTGGCACCGATGTATGACATAGTCGCATCATCATCTGCTGAACTAAAAACAGGATAGGCAGACGGATCTGCTACGATTTCTTCAATACCTGCCTTTGCATAATCGGGCAGTTTGGAAGAAACACGCATATAGTACCGCAGCGCTAAAGAATTGGCGAGCTTGCGCCATTTCAGCGGATTACCGCCGTAAAGAACGTCGGCATCCTGAACGATACCGGTATAAGCCTCTGCCGGTCTCGATAAAAGGGTATTCGCCCGTTCGAGGTTTTCAATGATACCTTTATAAATGATCTCCTGGGAATCAAAGACGGGGAACATATCTCCTTGCCCTCCGGTCGCACCATTTACAGCATTCGTATAGGGTGCATCTCCCCATCCGTCGGCAATAAATCCGAAATTAAACGCCTTCAGTATCAGCGCTACCCCTTGATGAAATTCGTATCCTTCGTCTGCCGACCTATCCTGTAAATGACTGATGTCGCGCAAATTATTATAGTACGTACTCCAGGAACGTTCCGAAATCCAGTCAAAATTATTCAGCCCCGATCCCCATCCGCTCTTTTGAACATACTGCATCACGCCGGCTACATCGCCCTGATAACTCATATCCAGATACGGGATGGCTGTTCCGGTAATGACGGTGGGAACCACCAGATTCGGATTGACAAGATCAGGGTTCGCACCGTTCGGGTTCTCATTCAGTTCGGTCAGATCCTTACAGGAAACAGAGGCGCCCAAAAGGAGTGCCAGCAACAGCTTATTTTGTATGTTAATTCGTTTCATAAAAATAAAAAATTAAGATTAAAAGCTGACATTCAATTTAATACCTACAGGAATGGTCCAGGGTGCAACATTAAACCGTTCAATTCCCTGTTTAAACATGATACTGCCATCGCCCTGCGCGCTGCTCTCGGGCTGGAAAGCTGTTTCAGGATCAATCCCGATTCCGGCTTTGGTCCACAGGATGATATTCCGGCTATACAAGGAAACAGAAGCATTGCGGATGCCAAGCGACTTAAACGGCGGGAGCTGATAGCTGACGGATATCTCCCTGAGTTTAACAAAATCAGAGTCAAATGTGGCCGTCCGGGTATAACTCCAGCCGTAGAAATCCTGATAGCGGATATACTTGGTATCGGGACCTCCGATATTTTCATATTCGGCAATGAATTTACCGTTGTCGTCGTAATCGCCAACAACTCCCGGCATGAATACCCCGTCGTTCAGCGTAATGCCGCCTTCGGTATGCGAAAATCCTCCGGTTTCGGCGGTTGGTCCCCCCACGACTACGTAGAACGTGCCGTCGGGCGAAAGATATTTGTCAGCATTCGCTTTGATGTAGCCGGCCACATCATCCAGGTGATTGACCTTCACCGTGCGGTCAATCCAGCGCTGTGTATGTAAATCGGACTCGCCGTAACGCAGGGTCTGCGAAACAAATTGCCCTCCTTTTCTCCAGTCGAGGCTTGCACTGAGGGTCCAGCGTTTATAATTCAGCGATGTTTGAAAGCCAAGGGTAAAATCAGGATTGAAATTTCCAATGACCGGAGCCACCCGCTTGCCGTCCTTCTCGAGCGAACGGTCGGAACTGTCCCAGCCTTCGTCGTCAACAATCGGCCATCCGTAATATTGCGACGACTTGTCTTCAACCCTGTCCATTTTGGCATCAATAATATTTCCGATTTCTTCGCCGACCCAGGTCCTTGCACCACCCCGCGCATCGGTCCACAGCGTAATATAATTAAAACCGTCTGACAATTCCTCTACACGGGTCCGGTTCCTTGAGAAAACAAAATTTACGTCCCAGTTCAGATTTTCTGACTTAACCGGTGTTCCGCCAAATGCCAGTTCGATCCCCTTGCTTGAAATAAGCCCTGCGTTAATCTGCTTGGAATTATAACCCGACGAAGGCGGGAGACCAATATTCAGGATTTGGTTCTCGTTCTCAGACGAATAATATGTCCCCTCAAAGCGAACACGGTTATCGTAGAAATTCAGGTCTGCGCCTAATTCCCAGGAAGTCTTCAGTTCAGGCTTCAGATTGGGCAGTTTCAACGTTCCCGAAGTGGATAACCGCATCTGATCGCCCCATGGTCCGATATTGGCCATGACTGACTGCAACTGGTATGGGTCTGTATCATTTCCAACCATGGCAACCCCTCCTCTCAGCTTGGCCAGAGAAATTGCATTGTCCATTTCGAACATATTGCTGAGCAACAGGCTTACTGACGCCGACGGATAGAAATACGACCGGTTCTCCTCAGGAAGCGTACTTGACCAGTCGTTACGGGCGGTCACATCCAGATAGGCAAAATCTTTATAGCCAAGAGAGGCCAATGCATAAAGACTGTAAATCGCCTTCTCCGATTTTGATGAATAATATTGAATACTCGAAGGCGCTATATTCTCGATGGTATAAAGTCCGGGAATAACCAGTCCGCCTCCGCCGTCTTTTGCCTTTGTGGTATTAGTCGATGCATATTGATACATATAGTTTCCCCCGGCAGACGCGGAGAGACTGAAATTGCCCAGATTCTTGTCGTAAGCGAACAAAAAGTCGGCATTTTGTTCCCTGCTGTACAAATTGCTTAATCCATAATATCCGTTAGGCTCATTGGTATAGCTGTAGCCTATTTTTGTCTCTCTGTTTTCGTGAAACTGATCGTGCGTGTAGCGAAGCTGCAGGGAGAATTCCTTGTTTAGTTGCCAGTTTAATGCCAGATTGCCATATACCCGGTCCCGCTGAAAACCGTTATTAACTTCATGTGCGAGAAAATAGGGATTGTTAATGAATTCGCCTCGTCCAAATGATCCGTCGGGATTAACTTCGAGCGTATAGGGCGAATATTGCTGAATTCCTTCCTTTCCCTCTTCCCAGTAGTTCTTTAAGCCGCGCACATCAATATGTGGATTCAGTTCATAAAGAGCTTGCATCGGGTTTGCTCCCCTGTTTCCGGCGGGCCGGTTGTCTGCACCTGAAGAAGTAAAATTCACACTTGATGACAATCTCACATTATCATGAAGCTTAATGGAGGAATTCAATGAAAACGAATGTTTGTGTAAATCACTGTTCGGAATAACCCCCTTATGTTGCATGTTGCTGTAGGAGATCCTGTAGTCAACTTTCTCGCCCGCGTCGGCAATGGAAATGGTATTATCGGTCGTGTAGGCCGTTTCAAAGAAATTCTTGTCATTATCCGGATAAGAAACCAGCGGTTTTGCGGTAAGCTCTCCGGCTGCATTGAAGTAGGGCCATTGATAAGCCATGGTGCCCTTGTCCAGTTCAGGCCCTACCCATCCGCTCGTAGAAGGATCAATGACCATGTAATCCAGATCATTTGGGGGACGGTTATCCTGCGTATACGGACGATTGCCATTGGCAAACCGGTGATGGAGCGGAAGATATTTGTACGGCGTTTCCATAACGGTATTGGAAGTAAAACTGATACCCAATCCTTTTTTTTGCTTACCCTTCTTTGTCGTGATCAGCACGACGCCGTTTCCTGCCCGCGACCCATAGAGCGCCGCAGCACTCGGACCTTTCAGTATTGACAAACTTTCAATGTTTTCAGAATTCAGGTCGGATATCGCATTCCCATAATCGACCTTATTGTCACTGCCCATCTGGGCAATGTTATTTAAGGTATTGTTCATGGGTATCCCGTCGACAACAAACAAAGGCTGATTGTCGGTTGTCAGCGAAGAGGCGCCGCGTATAACCATGCTGACAGACGAGCCGGCCGTCCCCGTCGAACTGATATTGACCCCAGCCACCTTTCCTGCCAACGAATTGAGCACATTCTCCTGCGCTACTTTCTGAAGTGATTCACCTTTCACTTCACCTACCGAATATCCAAGCGATTTCTTTTCCCTAGAAATACCTAACGCTGTCACAACCACTTCGTCAACACCTATAGTGGCCGATTCCAACGTAACATTGATCTGCGACCGCCCGTTTACCTGGATCTCCTGTGTCTGCATTCCTACAAAAGAAAATACCAACACCGACTGCGCATCAGGCAAATCGATAGTATAATTCCCATCTACATCGCTAAGTACTCCGTTACCGGTACCCTTAAGCACAATTGTGACCCCCGGGAGAACTTCTCCATCAGAACTCTTCACAACACCACTCACTTTTAACTGAGCGAATGCCGCACCCGACAGAGACAGGAATACTCCCAAAAGAAGCACTTGTAAGACTTTTCTTTCCATAAAAATTAAAGTTGGTTAATAACAATTTTTAAACATTCAGTTAAGCAAAAGCAACACGCTAATTGTTTAATCTTATTCTGCCACGTGTAAGATCATCGAAAATGAACACGACTTAAAAGTGGTAAGGAAAGCCTGCAAATGGTTTTTTATCTCAACAAAGATTGAAAATTTTAGAAAGCAAGTCTTATAGAATATTATTCAGTTTGCATTAAATTTTAACAATTTCACGTTAGACTAAATCGATTAACCTTTTGTATTATTGTTAATATTCAATTACAATATAATCAATCTTAATAAAAACAAATTAAGTATCCGGTAAAAACTTTACCAGGCACAGACTTTTGGATCGTATTTAATAATCAGAATCGGTTATTTGAGCCACTCATTTCACCATGAAGCAGAACAGATATCCAACTTAGGAAAAGTATTGCCAGAACAAGGGCCAGGAGCAACTTAAACCAGTCCCGGATTTTCATTTCCGGTTGCAGGTTATCAGGAAAGGCAGGAAAATGCTTTCCAACCAGAAAAAGGATCACTACCAAATTGACCACGTACAGGTGGTGGTTCAGCATGAAGATACCCTTAAATGCACCGGAAACAATATAACTGAAGATCATGTAAACCCCAAAGTACAGGATAAACAAGAACCGGACGTTCCGTTTTTCTCCGGAAATTGAGTTGGTATTAGTCATCTTGGTCAGTCCCAGCCGGACCATTATAATCAATATAAGCAGGGCCGCCAAACTTCCCTGAAGCGTAGCATTTCCTTCCTCCTGAATTCGGGAAAATCCACCCAACAGTGGATTTAACAAAGCTGAAGATTGCTGAAAAACCAGTAGCGGGATTAAAACAAAAACAATAAAAAAAGCAGATTGTCCTTCCCAGGGTTTAATCATTACGGTCTCACTTTCTTCCGGCCATTGTGTACTGAATACTCCATAGGCCATTGAAGAGCCTCCGAAAAAGCCGATCGAGTATTCCATGACATTCCACATATTGAACTGAATTTCCATAATATTACCCAGAATCTGAAGAAAATTGCCAAATGCAAAACCAAAACCTGCGCCCAGTGCAGAAATTAAAGCAATTCTTAAAGCAGGCGTGTATTGATAACGCGCCATAAACCAGACCATTGCCACACTTGCACCCAAACAGACGGCCCAGGCTTCCGACCTTGGAGGAGTCATCAGTAATCCAAGTTGTTCGATCAGGAAGTAATAGGCAATGATGCCGCCGGCTGTCATTTCCGTTACTAAAGAACCCCACTCAACCTTTTTCTTTTTGGTCGAACTCAGACTAAGCCCAACCAACCCGCCGCCCGTTAATCCATATAAGCCGCCGATAAAAAAAAGCATCAAAAGGCCATAGGATGCATTCAAAAAATCGTCACTCCGACCGTAACCTACAATCTGCCCGTAACTGATCATTCCTCCGGCACCCCAACCAACCGCCGATGCCAGTGAAATCGCCAACGCTTTGGCATTCCAGTCTTTGCGCCCTGCAACCAGCACCAATGCAAGAGCGCCGATTCCCCCGGCCCATGCCGCTCCCTGCTCATGTCCAAATTGCCCCCGAATAGCCCAGGCTGTACCGAATGCCATACCAACGATCAGAAAATTTATCCAGTATTTCTTCATACTTTGAGATGACAAAAAATTCATGAATAAAGTAAAACCGAATAATCATGATCTGCTTCCGGAATTTTATTCAAATTACATTAAATATTGACCTTCAACGACGCAATAGCTTTCTTGCCGCCACGGACTGTCTTCGGAACATTTTGCCTTGAAATCCTTCCTTTTATCGGTCTGCTTCAGGTAATAAGAAACTGCTGCGCTGTATACGATTTCTTTTCCCTCTTTTTTTTGCCGGCATTTCAAACCACTGACGATGTCAGGTTTATTCAGATTACTCGAGGCTGATACACCCTACTCGTTCCTGACGACTATCGTAAAATCAAGCGATTCTTATCGGGTTAAAATATCATGTGTTCTGATTAAAAAAGAAGGAGTAAATTATTCTATAAATTTGTTACTTTGATAAGGACTACAAAAATCGGTAAAAATGAAAATTACATTCAGCAAAATTTTCACCGTTACATGCATGATTACAGGCTTGTCTTTGACTATTTCCCGTTCAAAGGCGGCAACGCCCGGTCAGACAGTACGCGAACCGTTCTTCAGGAGTGAAGCTGTTTTTGCTGTGCAGGGGCAGCATGTGCACAGCAGCGCGATTACGGAGCTTCCAAACGGCGATTTACTAAGCTGCTGGTTCCAGGGCTCCGGCGAGCGCACTGCAAACGACGTAATGATCAAAGGAGCCCGTCTGAAAAAGGGAGGATCGAAATGGAGCGAACCCTTTATCCTTGCCGATACGCCTGATAATCCGGATTGCAATCCGACGTTGTTTATCGATCAAAAAGGCCGACTGCATCTGATCTGGATCGTCGTTGTAGCCAACCAGTGGGAAAATTCAGTCCTGAAAACCCGGATATCATCCGACTATCTGAATGATGGTCCTCCCAAATGGGAATGGCAGGATATTATACTGCTGAAGCCTGGGGAAGAATTTGCAAAAAACCTGGCAGATCAATTTAATGGGCTGAAAGCTCCGGAACTGGCATGGGCAGCCTATGCTCCTGCGTACGAGAAACAAATTACCGAAGCAGCAAAGGATCCCCTAAAAAGAGAAACGGGATGGATGTCGCGCATCAAGCCGTTAATCCTTCCTTCAGGAAGAATACTGCTTCCTTTATATTCTGATGGATTTAACCTCTCGCTGGTCGGTATTTCGGACGATCAGGGTGATCATTGGAAACCTTCCATGCCAATCGTAGGACGGGGAAATATCCAGCCATCCATTATCCGAAAAAAAGACGGGACGTTGGTGGCCTTTATGCGTGACAACGGCGATGCTCCGGGTCGTATCATGAAAAGTGAATCCATTGACGACGGTTTGACATGGAGTGCCGCACAAAAAACTGATCTGCCAAATCCCGGATCGAGCGTGGATGCCATAATGCTCAAAGACGGAAATTTACTGATGGTATACAATGATTCTGAAGACGGACGATACCGGCTGGCGGTCAGTCTCTCGGATGATGAGGGAAAAACATGGAAATGGACCAGGTATCTGGAAAATAATAAAGAGGGAAGCTTTTCCTATCCGACCGTAATTGAAACAAAAGACGGCTTGATTCATGTATCTTATTCCTGGAATGTGAAAAATGATAAAACGATCAGACACACTGTGTTTTCACCAAAATGGATCATGGAAAATCCTGCTGAAATGACAAATGCTGAAAAACTCGGCTTTCCAAAAGGTAAAAAGATCCTGCTCCTTCATATGGACGATTTGGGGATGTGCCCTGAAGCCAACGAAGCCGGCAAATTTTATATTCAGAACGGTTTTATCAACTCAGGAGCAGTAATGATGCCTTGCCCCAGTGCAAATGATTTTATTGCCTGGGCAATAAAACACCCCGGCGCTGATATTGGCGCTCATCTTACCCTGACCAGCGAATGGAAAACCTATCGCTGGGGACCGGTTACAGACCCTGCCAAAGTGCCGGGATTATTAGATCCTGAAGGCAAACTTTATCACGATGTGCCCGAAGTAGTCATGCACGCAAGTCCACAGGAGGTGGAAACCGAAATCCGCGCTCAAATAGACCGGATGCTGGCATCGGGACTGAAACCCTCACACATCGATACCCACATGGGAACATTGTACGGATCGCCTGACTATGTCGCTGTTTTTCTGAAAGTTGCCGGAGAATACAGGATCCCCGCCAATGCCATCGATTTGTCCGATCCTGAAGTGGTCCGAAAATACAGGAATGCAGGCTATCCGATCACCGATAGGGTTATCGAAATTCTGAATGTTTATAAACTTCCAAAACTCGACAATTTTACCAGTGTGCCTGACGGAAAAACCTATGAACTGAAACGAGCGAATTTCATGGCGTTGGTCAACTCGCTCAAGGACGGGATCACTGAAATTATTTTTCACCCTTCAGTTGAAACAGATAATCTCAAATCGATCACAGGGTCGTGGCAACAGCGTGTCTGGGAAGCCAGGCTGTTTACAGACCCTGTCGTCATCGGTTATTTCAGAGACAACGGAATCGAACTGACCGATTGGAAAGAAATCATGGAAAGATTTAATTCATTGAAACATTAATGCTTCTTTTTCATCAACTTGCCTGTCATTTCTCCAGACGATATGCGGGTAATGTATTTGTACAAGAAAACAGTAAATGATGGTTAAAGAATAAAATGGTTTCACGGTTAAAATCAGTAAACATAAATCGGATTTGTATATAGCCAGGGAATATAGTTGCCGTTCAACTTAATATGTATCTCGATACGGTAAGTCCCTTTTTCAACTATACCGGACCAGGTGTATGTGTAAACTTCTCCGCCCGAAACGTCGATTTGCCGTCCGTTATGAATCAGACGGTACTGGCCGGGCAAAGGAGAAACAGCATACAGCGTTTTTAGATGAAGAGTCTGCACCGAATCACCCAAAACCGCGCTGGTTTCCCCATTTGCATTTTCAGCTCTGAACTGAAAGCCTTTGGCATCGCCCAGGCTTTTAAATGCGGTGAATAAATGTCCGGCTTTGATGTTTTGCGTCAGCGATTCAAGCGTGAGGGTATCGGCCAAAACATAATTGGTAACATGATTGAACGTTGATGGGTAGGTATCGACCATCCATTTAAAGATCCAACCACTCGGGTCCGGTTCACTATACAGCCAGCGATTCCAAAAGCTGATCCTGACCGTATCGATCGGTTTTGCATTCGGACCAAGCCATTCCACCCGTCCATCGTCGAGATATCTGGCTCTGAAATTTTGATTTTCGTGCGTGTCAACAGCCGAGAAACCTATAATTTTGCGGTTTGTGTTCAGCGAATCCCAAAGCGCAAGAATGGTTTTCTGCTCGTCAAACATTTCCCGAAATGCCCAGTGCCGGTAGCGCCTTCCATTGATCGTGAAGTTGACAATATGCGCTGCCAGTGTTTCATCTTTGGTGTCGGTATGAATATTGTAAATTTCCATACCCTGGAAATACGGATTATCCCAGTTATGCGGCTCTTCGCTATGGGCATAAAAAAGGATCCCGCCTTTTCGGACCACATTTTTAACAATGGTGTCCTTATTTTCTTTCCAGTCAATTACAGACGAATCCAGCGGCCAGGTATCAAACCCCTGCTTTTCACTTCCCGGTACAACGAGTATGTCCTCATAAAAGCCGTTGTAGCCGTGCGGGAAGGTATCGAGGTCAAACCGCGGATGATCGGTGAAAAAGATAAAATCAATACCTGCATTTTTTGCTGCAGGAATAATATCGGTCAACGTTCCCTCACTGTCGTGCGACAGGTAGCTGTGTACATGCATCACGCCCCTGTAGGTATTGAAGGCAGTAACAGTACCCGGTTCTTTGCAAAGCTTGTTGAAATCGGCAACTGCTTTCTCAAACCGGGGATAACTTATGAGGTTTCGCCATAAAGCAGGTACCAAAAAGATCAAAGTTAATACCAGCATCAGCCCGAATCCGATCAGGATCAGGCATTTTATACCCTTGAATATTTTTTTTTGATTATTCATGCCTTGCTGCATCCGGCAACCTGTCTCAGTTTGTAAAGCGGACGATTATTTACCTGCGGGCAAAATGCCTGTACTGTCGGTCAGGAACATTCTCGTACTTTGTGTAAATTCTCCCCCAAAAGGCGCTTTATATTTCAGGTCAATATAAAAAGCCTGGTACCCGGAATCAGGCGCAGATGTTTCATAGATAAAACTGTCGACTCCCGTTTTGCCGAGACTGACACTTGTCCAGGTTTTGTCTCTGAATTCACGGTTAGGGGAGCTTGCGCTCCAGACAACGGCATCGGTCAATAATTCCTTGTCTGCATTCAGGGTTACGACAATTTTTCCGGTTTCGGATGAAACTGAATAGTCGCATTTTGGTACCGGCTGACCGGAAATAACCGACGCAAAAAAGGCACTCAAAGTACCTAATGCGGTTTTTTTATCACCCAGCCCGTGTCCCGCATTGGGCGTATAACAAATATGGTTTTCACCGGGAATACTGTCGATATAATTTTTTACAGCGTCTACCGGCCAGTATTCGTCGTTTGTGCCCATAAAAATCATTTTTGGCATAGTCAGCGTTTTCCGATAGGAGTATGGATCAATCATCTTAACAAGATCGGAACCACCCGGCGTACCCACTTGCTGTGCGATTCCCAGTTTCACGTAATCTTCAATCTGGATGCTGTAGTCCCCCCAGGTGACTTTGTGGTAATCCAGACTGAGAGGCATGTTCAGCATGTCGATCACCATCGGACCGATCGCTTTCACCCGATTATCACTGGCGCCGGTAAGCCAGGTTGTCCAGCCTCGTTTCGATGCGCCCGAGACCACAAACTCATCTACCGGCTTATTTTTCCGGGCTGCAAACTCCTGAATGGCATCCATCGCACGAACAGCGCTTTTTGTCATGGGAAACAAAAGCGGCCAGGTGAAGTCGTGGTCGTTCTGATAATTATGGAGCGTGTACGAAATTAATGCATCTTCGGTAAGGCCGCCATACCGGGGCTGATTGGGTACCTGCCAGAGAATGGAAACGATGGCTTTGTTGATTTTGGCTATTTGCCCGAACGACACAATTTCATCTTTGTCCCACTGATGAATATTGGGTACACCGTTTTTAATGCTTCCGCCTGTAATAAACAGGAGTGCATCGTTGTATTTTACCGAATCGGGTACAATAACAGTCATTTCGTGGTTCCATGTTGTGTCTCTCCAGGTTTGCGAAGTCATAATCAGCCGGTAAATTTTAGCGCCTTCCGCTGTTGTTGAGTCCTGAGTTTTCCACTCAAACGACCGGTCGTCGTTGCCAAGGTACGATCGCAACGCATTGTCAGGGGTAACGGGCTGCGGTTTAACGGAACAGGCAGCCAGGATTGCTGCAATTACTGATAAAACTAAAAAATTGAATATCGCTTTTCTCATCTTCTGTTTATTTTTACCGCAAAGACGCCGGATCAGAAAATTTTCTCTATACCTCAGCACCTCCGCGGTTTATTTGTAAATAGTCAATTCAATAAGGTTTTCCGGGTCCCTGCAGGACCCACATTTTAGACCAGGCACTGTTGTTACTTCCTTCATCTCCTAAAAAACCGGTTGGCTCAAGTTTTAGGATGGCTGCGTTTGCGTTAATTTCATTTTTTTCAATTTCATCGTTTAAATTATAATAGAAACGCAGTGGCAGTGCTGGTCTTTTTGCGACTTCGCCTGTCTGCAGGTTCGGCAAGCCTGTTCTCCGCCAGTCAAACCAGGCTTCAACGGCAGCCGACCAGCTTGCAATCCATTTCTGCGTCATTATACTTTCAAGGCCAGAGTAAGGAACTTTCCCGATGTAGTTGTTAAATGAACTTCCAATTCCCCAGGCATTGAACGATTGCTGTATACCATTGGCGTAATGCGCTTCCGGAGTTCCTGGACTCCATCCATGCATGGCTGCTTCGGCAAGGATGAAATTGATTTCCGCCGCAGACACAAGTCTCATCTGCAACAAATCGCCTTTGGCTGCCTTGTAAATATTATTTAGTTGCGAAACATGAGGATTGTAGGTGCCTTGTCCGGCGTCGGGCTTTTTGTTATAAATCTGCGCTACTCTACATCCCGGAGTGATCCCCACGTATTCCTGGTCGAAGTCTATGCTCACCCCGTTAGTGGCCAGGTATGCGTCTGCAACATCCTGTGAGATTTCACGTTTCCCGTTAACAACGCGGTCTATGCCCGTTCCGCTGACCAATACAAAAGGAATTTCTATTTTATTAGCCCAAACGGCAAGCCTGGGGTCCTTCAGTTGCTGGAGGGTTTCTACTAAAGTGGAGCAAAGTTTTAGCCGCATATAGCTTCCGCTTGGAGACACATCGTATACGGTATTGGTGGGCCAGGAGTCGCCTGCAGCTGCTCCGATGTACCCGATATTGGCATCATCATCAGAGGTGGTTATTAACGGGTATTTTCCGCTGTCGGACGTTATTTTCTTTATGCCTTCTTCCGCATAAGCGGATTCTTTTACCGATAAACGCATATAATAACGGAGTGCCAGCGAATTGGCCAGTTTTCTCCATTTAGTCACGTTTCCGTTATAGAGTACATCTTGTATCGAATTGATGTTTTCGTATTCAGCAGTGTTTTTTGAAAGAAGCGTATTGGCTTTTTCCAGATCAGCAAGGATCCCATGATAAATGTCTTGTTGCGCATCGAATTTTGGTTTGAAAAAATCGGCTCCCTGTTCTGCCTTCAGCGCATCGGTATAAGGAGCGTCACCCCAAAGATCGGTTATCAGCCCAAAAGTATATGCTTTCAGAATTAGCCCGACACCCTGATGAAACTCGTATCCTCCTGCCACCGCCTTATTGTAGTATTCGTCAGCATTTCGCAGGATCCCATAATACCCTGACCAACTTTGACCTGCATTGTTCCAGTCATAGCTGTTGTGTCCGCCCGACCAACCGTCTTTCTGAGTATGCTGCATAACCCCGGCAATATCGCCAAACCCCAAACCAAGAACTGTTTGTCCAATCTCGGTAATGATAGTTGGGAGTAAAAGATTGACATCGGCAATTTCCGGAGCAATGTCGTTCGGGTTAATATTTATTTCGGTAAGGTCTTTACATGAAGCAACAATGATAAAGACGAATGTCAAAATAAAAATAAAGCTTTTATGTATGTTTCTCATGATCGTAATTTTAAACTGTTAAAAAGAGAAGCTTAATTTAAACCCGATGGGGACGGCCCAGGGTTCGACATTGTACCGCTCAACTCCCTGGTTGAATTTTCCGCCGCTTTCCGCCTGAAATGCTCTTTCGGGATCTACCCCCAACGCTGACGCTTTGGTCCATAGAATAATATTGCGGCTATATACTGAAAAATTAATATCTGTCATCCCCCATCGTTGTGCGATTCTGTTTGGCAATTGATAACTCAATGATACCTCTCTCAGTTTGATGTAGTCGGCGTCGAAAAGATTCGACTCGCCAATGTCCCACGGATAGTTCAGCGCAGAGGGCAGAAAGTTAGTGCCTTCACCGCCAAGATTTTCTTTGTAACCGAGGAAATTGCCGTTTTTGTCAATATTTTCGATGACCCCCGGGGCAAAAAAGCCGTCATACACGGTGGTACCACTGTACGATTCAGGAAATCCCCCGTATTCCGGCGTGGGACCACCAACGGGTACGGGCCGGTCCATGAACAACAGTTTATCAGCGTTGGCAACTATCCAATTACGCAACTCGCTGCTTGCCTTGCCCCCCAGCTCACCGGGATTACCAAGCCGATCGAGCCAGGCCCCATTCTCCTTGTCTTCCGATAAATACCTCCAGGTTTGCGAAACATACTGCCCGCCCGAACGCCAATCGAATGTCATACTCAATGTGAAGTTTTTCCAGGAAAGCGAGGTCTGCATGCCCATAATAAAATCGGGGTTATAATTTCCTACCTTTGTATATTCCTCTTCGTGTTGCCATGTGGCGTTGGTTTCGTTACCCGCCAGAAGCGGATAGCCATAATAATCTGAGTTCTTATCAGTGACCCTCTTTATCTTCCGGGAATACAGATCTCCCACCAATCCGTCATGACCCTCGGCCTTGTTTTTCGCGTAAGCAATACTTTTCACCTGCCCCTGGTCCCATGCCTCAATAAAGTCAATTCCTTCGGCGAGTTCAAGGACGGTGGTTTTGTTCTTCGTGAAGTTGATGTTTACATCCCATTGCCAGTCGGTTGTTTTCACAGGAGTGACTCCCAGCAGGAACTCAACGCCTTTACTTTGAATGAGCCCGGCGTTGATAAAGATACTGCTAAAGCCTGTGGATGCCGCCAGAGGCACTGAGAATATCTGATTTTCATTATTTTTCCGATAATAGGTACCCTCAAAACGCAACCGATTGGAAAACAAGCGGATGTCGGTACCAAATTCGTAAGATGTAATTAATTCAGGCTTCAAATCCGGAGCAAGCAAACCTCCCGATTTTGAGAGCCTCGTAGCATTGCCCCACTGCCCTGAATTTCCATAGGTGGCAAGCAGATTATAAGGAGAAGTGTCATTGCCCACCTGGGCCCAACCACCCCTGATTTTGAGAAGATCAACATTTTTTCCTGTATCAAAAATTTTATCCAACATCAGGCTCAACGAAGCCGAAGGATAGAAATAGGAACGATTTTCTACGGGAAG
>JBDKTZ010000514.1:0-2114 GCA_039679975.1 Prolixibacteraceae bacterium | reverse complement strand
TTCAGCGGATCTATCGCGGTTACTTTCTAATGTTTAAACAGAAAAATCATGAAGAAAATACTTTTAATCATACTCGTTGGTTTTATGGGAATGATCTCATCCTGTGATTTCTTCGAAAGCATGGATGTAGTCAATGAAAATCAGCCTAATATTAATGACCTGGCCACTCCGTCAGAGTTCTACTCACTGCTCAGGAATGGTTATAATACCTGGTATAACGGATCGATTGCGGCCAGTCCGACGATAGCTTTCGCATGTGCCGAATTATTTCAGGTTGGAACAAACAGCTGGGGTTCCGGGGAAGTATGGTTTCGTCCGCGCCGCCGACTGTTTAATGACGACACACCCGATCCTGTTATCATTATCAACTTCGGTGCCTGGTATAATTATTACGGAAGTGTAGGCACAACTATGAAAATGACAAAACTATTTGAAGATCCGGCATTTAAGATCACACTGAACGGGATTGATTATACCAACCGGGCCAAGGCTCATACCTACATCGTACAGGCTCTGCTTTACGGGAACATCGCACTGTTGTACGACAAGGCGTATTTATTCACAGAAGAACACGACGCCCTGACATTCGATTTTGTAGCTAACACGAAAAGCTATAAGGAAGTAATGAATTATGCGTTGTCGAAACTGGATCAGGCCATCCAAATCATTGAAGACGACGAGATTAATGAAGATCCAACACAGGTAATCGCCGGAGTAACATTCGATAAAGCTACTTTACTGCAATTTGCCAATTCCATGGCAGCCCGCTTTTTGGCCTCAAACCCGAGGAACCAGACCGAAAACACAGAGGTAGACTGGAATAAAGTAAAGGGTTATGCGGAAAAAGGATTACAGGAAGATTTTAAAGTTTCGTACGATGAAGGATGGAGGGGGAAAGTAATGACCCGCGACGTTGGCAGTAATTACTTTGTTTTGTACAACTATAACTGGATCAGGGGAAGTCAGTGGTTATTCAACAAAATGGCTCCCGACGATCCGAATTCCGTATATCCGATTCCAATCATCCCGGGAAGCGACAGCTTTAAAGACTGGCCGGCAATTACCAACTGTCCGGATTTACGCCTGGGAAAATATTTCAAATACGAAACGATGCGCAACTGGTTCGGTGCAGACCGTACAACCCGCGCAGGTTATGGAACCTATATTCTTTCACAGTATCGCTATTGGAGGTATTATGACGTTGTTGAAAAGGAGCAGGGTTATGTAGATCACTTCCTGAAAGTTGAAAACGACACTTACCTGGCCGAGGCGCTTATAAGAACGAATGGAGACAGGAATCAGATTGCAGAACTGATCAACAATTCGCGGGTTGCGATAGGAGGCCTGCCTCCCGCAACTGCCGGCGAAAGCTATGATGCACTCGAAAATAAACTGTTCTATGAACGCTATGTGGAATGCGACCTGGTTTGGCCCCAATTGGGATTTTTTGACCGGCGCAGAAATAAGGATCAAATGATCCCCGGTACCGTCCGGCATTTCCCGATTCCGGGCCCGGAACTGAAAATGCATGGACAGGAGCTCTATTCATTTGGAGGAGAAGGTAATGAAATGTAAAAATATAAATTTATGAAACGAGCATGTTGCGCTGCAACGCCCGAGTTTATGATAATAATTTTCGGCAACATGGGAGTTCCATACGACAATTAAAAAATAAATTATTAACGTATGAAAAAGATATTATTTGGTTTCACCAATCGTTTTTCACGCTCGGCAAACCCCCAACAAGCCTGGCTTTACCCGGGCTTATTTAAAACGTTCCTGTTATTCGTGGGACTTATTGTTGCTTCATGCGACAGAGATCTTGAATTTGACACCATAACGGTTACCGACCCCGCTTTGGAAGTCCAGGTAGAAGGTGTGGCAACCGGAACCACCTATCCGAAAATACAGAATGCAACCGTTGAATTATACAACAGCGGCGGAGAAAAACTTGCCACAGCTACGACCAGTACAGGTGGTCGTGTCACTTTCACGAAAGAACAGCTTAAAGCAAAAGGCACCTTCACCGTGAAAGCAAATAAAGATGCCCTTTCAGGCCAGGCAACTACACCCTATATGCTGTTAAATGACGGAGTCACTTTTTTGACTGTCAC
>JBDKTZ010000238.1:0-20292 GCA_039679975.1 Prolixibacteraceae bacterium | reverse complement strand
ATAGATTCTCCATCGGACTTTCCAGGTGAGGCATCACTTTTCCGCTATAGGCGTAGGCCCGCTTCTGTACCTCCATAAATTGATCAGCATTCAGCACATCAATTTTCCGGTTCAGGTAACCAACGCCGAGTTTCCCGTTGTAGCTTACCGTTCCGCTGCCTTTTTTACCGCTTTTGGTTGTGATGATCACCACGCCGTTCGAACCTTTTGCACCGTACATCGCCGTTGCAGCGGCATCTTTCAGTACATCGACCGTTTCGATGTTTGCCGCATTGATAATTTGCGGATCGACCCCGACCACGCCGTCAAGAACATAAATCGGATTGCTGTCGGCATTGATCGATCCCATTCCTCTGATCCTTAAGGAAGACCCCCCTCCGGGTTTCCCTGAAAAAGAAACGTTCCTTACCCCGGCAACTTTTCCCGCAATGTTTTCCATGATATTGAAAGCGGTGGCACGGTCGGTCAAGTCCTCGCTTTTCACCGAGCTGACCGAAGAACTCAGTTCCCTTTTGGTCATCGTACCGTATCCCACGGCCACGACTTCACCGATTCCGATGGCATCTTCTTCCATCTCAATATCGATAACCGCCTTGCCGGCCACCGGAACTTCCTGTGTCTTCATTCCCACAAAAGAGAACACCAGTGTTGAAGAAGGCGAAACCTTTACGAGTGTATAGTCTCCGTTCACGTCGGTGACGGTACCCTGTGTGCTGGACTTCACGATAACAGTAACGCCCGGCAATGGCTCGCCTTTGTTATCGGTCACTTTACCCCTGACGGTCTGTTGTTGCTGGTTATTTACAGCCGGACGCTCACCGGTTTGCTTGATCAGGATGATTCGATCCTTGATCTGATAGGAGATCGTCGTTCCGGAAAACAATCCGTTCAAAACATCAGTCAGCGGCTTGTCGAGACTCTCGACCGATGTCCGCCGTGAAAGATCGCTTAGGTCGCTGTCATAAAAAAAGCGATAATGCGTTTGCTTTTCGATTTGCTCAAATACCTGGAGAATGGTGACATTTTCCATTTTCAGGTTCAGCTTCGCGGTCTGGGAAAAGGTGCCGGCCGAAACCTGCAACAAACCCACCAAAAGCATAAATGCTGTGACTCTGGCCATAAGTAAAAGTTTTTTGACAGAACGAAAAATATGCCTTTCGTCCTTCATTCCATTTTTTTTCATACATTTGTTTTGTTTTGTTAACACTGATAGCCCTGCCGGCTATTTATTGAAAATTAAATGTTTGCGAAGCGGAAGATGGTGGTACATTTTCCGCTTTTCTTTTTTGCTACACCATTCTTATCTTTTAGTTAAATATAAATAGAGCTTATTTTTCTCCACATTATAGCCAATCGGATCGACCGAAGTCTGCCGGATGGCCTCGATGAAGTTGTAGAGGTTGTCGTCGACGCTGAAACTTCCGCTGTAGCGTTTGGATTTCAGTTGTTCGTCACCGAAAACGATTTCCGTATTATAGATCCGTGCCGCTTTTCTGGCCAGGCTTTCGAGTGTTTCGTTCTTAAAGGTGTAAACCCCCTTCAGCCAGTAATCATAGAAGCCGGTATCAACGATGCCTTCGCTAACCGATTGGGCCGACTTATCGTACGAAAGGCTTTGTCCCGGCCTCATTTCAATCGATTGGTACCGTCCTCCCTTTTGAATATCGAGCATCACTTTTCCGGAAATCAGATCAGCTTTTATGACCGGATCTTCAGGATAAGCCATCACCGAAAATTTGGTACCCAACACGCGGATCCGGTTTTTTCCGAAGCTGACAATAAAAGGTGTTGAGCCGCGGTGGGCAACTTCAAAATAAGCTTCACCGCTTAGTTCCACCTCACGCAAATCGCCCTGAAAAGCCCCCGGGTACCTGAGTGTTGACTGGTTCGACAGCCAAACCTTTGAGCTGTCGGGCAGAACAATTGAGGTCCGGCTTCCGCGTGGGACAAAAATCTCATTCAGGGCGGTTGGTTTTCCCGACTGAGTATCGGCAATCATACGGATCAGGACGGTAGTTCCGGCCAACAGAAATAAAATCGCAGAAATCCGCAACGTATAATAAACCAGGTGCTGAAGCCCGCCTTTCCTTTCACCACGGGCAATGCGCTTCTTGACGCGCCGGTAAATGCCTGATATATCCTGTTCTCCGGGTGGGTTATAGTTCCAGATCTCGGTGAGCCGACTAAAAACCCCCCGGTTAAGCCTGTCGGAAGCAAGCCATTGATCCACAGCATCCTCCCCGCTTTCAGTGGCCTCACCGGTCAGTTTTCCGGTAATCTGCTTCCAGATGGATTCGTTGTTCATGTCTGCATTCTTTTGATACCCCTAATACAAATCGGGAAGAGAAATCCCCTAAAGGAAGATGAAAAAAGTTGGAGATTACGGGTGAAAGGTGGCAAGGTAGCATGGGGCATGGAGCACAGGGCATGGGGCATGGAGCGGAAACCGGAGACCGGAGACGGGAAACCGGACGATTAATTACTTACGACTTCCTGCTTATCCGGAATAATTGCAGCAGCGCCATGAGGTCGCCTTCATTGCCATTCGCCTGGAGGTATCGCCGGATCACTTCGCCGATTTTTTGAATCGCAATGGTGAGCTGATGATCAATGGTTTTTACAGAAATCTCCAGTAATGCGGCGATTTCTTTATATTTCATTTGCTCCACCTTCGCCATCCGGTAAATCATCTTGCAGCGGGGCGGAAGAGATTCGATGGCGGCCTCGATGATTTCTTTCAGTTCTTTATTGATCAGTTCACTTTCGGGACACAGATCCGTGCCCAGATCTGCATCGACATCGTCGAGTGAAACTACTTTTTTCCGACGGGCCTCGTCCAGGTAATTCAGGCTCGTGTTGTAGGTCGCTTTAAAAAGATAAGCTTTGATGGTCGTATGGTTCTCCAGAGAGGAACGGTGGAGCCAAACCTTATAGAATACATCCGAAACAGCTTCCTCTGCGAGAAATCTATCCTTCAGAAGCGATTTGGCAAAACGGAACAATCGGTCTGCATATAAGTCGAAAAGCTGTTTAAAAGCATCTTCATCATTATCGCAGGCAATCCGAAGCACTAAGTCCTTTATAAACCGATTATTATCCATCCTTTTCCATCCCGCATGAAGAACATGATCATCTGAAAATCAAAAGCTACGGCAACATTTAATAATTCCGTCCTTTCTATCTCTATTCCTATAATTTTACCACGAAATTATAACTATTTTCCGTAAGAGATGATTTTCCGTAAAGATTCATTCACAAGCCTCCGGCATCCCGCAGAGAAGAATTTGTTCCATACTGAATGGTCAAAATCCCCGGATCAATAAATATTTACTTCAGAAATTCAAGGTGAATACACAGGCTGTTTCCCGAAAATCAGGGATGGTTACTTTGTCAGACGGATTGCTATGTCGGTGGCATTGGTCCCCGGATTGACACGATGGCTGTCTTGTGATTCCATTCGGCAAAAAATTGAACATGGCAACAAAACCGACAAGTCTTAGTTTTGAAATAAAATAATTTTATTAAATTTGAGGGCAATGTGACCAACAGAATGACCATGCCTGGTGAAGGATTTGATTACCCATTCCAACTGTTACTGAAGTATTTTCCATGGAGAACAATTTGAGGAATATAAGCAAAATGAAGGATCTCCAGGATTTGTTTGCCAATAATCCTCTGGTCACGTGGGTTTTTGATGTGATGAGCGATCAATGACTAAAGGCCGATGTATGAACCGACAGGAAAGCTATAGAATTTTAATTGTCGACGACAACTTTGAAAATGTAAAAACTATTGGAAGCATTTTACGTGAAAACGGATATCTTCCGGAAATTACAACGGGGCAAAGAAACACTGCTTTCCTGAGTAAGTGAACCGATATAAGCTTGTAAAAAAACAATCAGATGAACACGTTATCAAAATCAAACATTCTTCTTGTTGATGATAACTCCGTTGACTTGATGGTATTGGAAACCATCCTGAATACCCAGGATGTCAGGATCATAAAAGCAGGTTCGGCAGAAGAGGCATTGGATAAAATCGAAGGGATTGAGCTGGCGCTTGCTATTTTGGATGTACAAATGCCCCAAACAAGTGGAATTGAGCTGGCAAAGCAAATCCGGAAAAAGGAGGGAAGGCAGATACTCCCCCTTATTTTTCTTACCGCATACTATTCTGACAATTTTCATGTTATTGAAGGTTATGGGGCCGGTGCAGTTGATTATCTGTTTAAACCTGTTGATCCGACTATCCTGTTAAGTAAAATCAGAGTATTTCTGAACATGGATAAGCAGAGGCGTTTACTGATAGATAACAAAAAAAGGCTTGGTGAATCGAAAGAACGATTGCAGGCCATTTATGAAAATATTCCCGGAGGAATTATGATCATAGGTAACGATTATATTATCAGAGATGTCAATGAAGTGACTTGTCAGATTACCGGCTACCGTAAAGAAGAGTTGGTTGGGCAGCTTTGCGACAAGGTTTGTCCTAAAGGCTCAGCTTCGAAAGAATGCCCGGTTTGGGTTCATCATCAGAAGGAATTCAGAGGAATGGATACTGCAATCAAGTGCAGTGACGGACGAAATAAACCAATCCTGAAGAATGCGAAGAGAATTCCTTATAACGGTGAGTTGTATATCCTGGAGATCTTCGAGGATATCAGCGGATTGAAACAGGTCGAAAAAGCGCTGATCGAGTCTGAGAATATGTACCGGACTTTATTGGATGCTTCTCCTGAAGGGATTCTGATCATCAACCTGAGCGGGCATATTTCGGAAGTCTCGGGTATAACGCCTGAGATCTTTGGAACGGAAAGTAAGCAGGAACTCATCAAAAAACATTTTCTTCGTTTTGTTCATGCAGAATCACGGGGAAAAGTAAGGAATGTGATTGAAAAGACAATGATTGAAGGGCTCGATCAGGATGTCGAATTTTTCCTGACCAAGATAGACGGAAAGCAATTTGTCGGAGAGGTGAGTACCACACTGATCCAGGAGGCCAACGGAATGCCCCGATCGTTTATGGCCATTGTCAGGGATATCTCACAGCGAAAAGAAATAGAAAAACAGCTGATCCATACCGAACGTATGGCCGGATTAGGAGAAATGGCAACCGGGATTGCTCACGAGATCAATCAGCCGCTGAATACGATTTCGATGACCCTGGATAATATCCTTCTGCGAATTTCCGACGATAAGAAAATTGAAAATAATTACCTGACCAGAAAGGTTAATAAAATGTTTGAGAGCATTTACCGGATCAGTAAAATTATCGATCATATCAGGGCTTTTTCCAGAGACCATGATGACATTCCTTCTGCTTTCGATATTAATGAGAGCATCCGAAACGCGTTATCCATGATCTCTGCTCAATGCAAACACCGAGGAATTGATCTGATCACCCATTTATCCAATAACCTGCCCTCTATTTTTGGGAATACATTCAAATTCGAACAGGTGATTCTGAATTTGGTGATCAACGCTAAAGATGCACTGGAGGAAAGAAAATTACAGGAAAACTTCGATAAAGAGATTCGTATACAGACTTTTCAAGATGAGCACCACATTCTTGTAGAGGTGACCGACAACGGTATCGGAATCAAAAAAGAAGATCTTGGTAATGTTATGCTTCCTTTTTATTCTACCAAGGAAGAAGGCAAAGGAACCGGTATGGGACTTGCCATCTCTTTTGGTATTATAAAGGAAATGAAAGGAAATATCGACATTCGCAGTGAAGTATCAAGAGGGACATTGGTCCGGATATCACTTCCCAAATAAGTTTGAGATACACGGTCGGCAAAACCGCACACTTGTGCGTTTTTTCTAATAGAAAAAAATATGTCAGCACATTTTTAGAAGTCTCGTGAACCTGCATTTATTTTTTTTTCTTCCCGAAGGAGCAAATCCGTAAATTGATGCCGTCCGGGTAAAATGAATAGAGGCCTTTAAGATCTCCTGGCTTAACTACTGTTCCCTTCATGCGGTATCTGGTATTTACAAATACATTTTTAGCATTTCTTTTATTATATTTAGAACATCATTTGGAACAGTATCTATAGGGTTATCTTAATATTTATTGAGATATATTATTGAATAGTCATAAAAGAAGAAGCTGTGGTATGATTGTTGGGTTAGGAGCTATCTAATTTCTTTCTATGTTTATAAAAATTTAATTTACCTTATGGTAATCTTATGAACTCCACCTTTTCAAATGGAAGATCAAGGGAACGGGCGTTTTCGGAGAATCAGCTCCGGGTACTCATTCTGGACGATGAAAAACCGTTCACTGAAGAGCTGCAGGAGTTATTGCAAAGTTCAGGATACAGGTCGTTCGAATCCAATACCTGGACCCAGGGTCAAAAAGTATTGGAAACAGAAGAAATCGATCTTTTCATTTTGGACGTACGCCTCCCGAGGGTAAACGGTTTGGATGTACTAAAGGAAGTAAAGGGCAAATATCCCAATATCGAAGTGATCATTGTATCGGCCCATGGCGACATGGATACGGTCATAAAAGCCATGCGGCTGGGAGCAATCGATTATCTTCGTAAACCGTTCCGCCACATCGATATCCGTATCGCCATTGAACGCACGCAGAAGTTTCTTCTCCTCCAGCGGAAGATAATCAGGATGGAAGAAAAAAATTCACTGATATCCAAAAGCCTGGAAGCACGGATAGAACGGCATCTGATCGGGGAAAGCAGCCAATTAAGAGAGGTTCTTGATCTGGCATTGACAGCCGCCAAATATCAGTTCACGAATGTATTGATCACGGGGGAAAGCGGGACGGGGAAAGAGAACATTGCACGGATCATTCATTATGCCAGCGAATTGAAAGATAATATTTTCTGTGCGGTCAACAGCAGCGCCATCACTGATTCCCTGCTCGAGAGTGAATTCTTCGGGCATAAAAAAGGCGCATTTACAGGAGCATTGACCGACAAAAAGGGCTTTTTCGAGATCAGCGACAAGGGGACCCTGTTCCTGGATGAAATTGCTGATATGCCCGTTAATTTACAGGCAAAAATATTAAGGGCAATCGAAGAAAAAAAAATAACCCGGGTAGGCGATACCGGTGAAATTGCGACAGAATTCAGGGTGATCTCGGCAACGAACCGCGACCTGGATGATTTGATCAATCAAAAGCGGTTCAGGCTGGATCTCCTGCATCGGTTGAACACCTTACAAATTCATATTCCGCCTCTACGCGAAAGGCCTGAAGATATTGAACCGCTATTGCGCTATTTTGCCGAAGATTTTTCGTTGAAAATGAATAAACCGCTGCCTCAACTTGATAAATCCACGATATCAGAGCTAAAAAAATACAGCTTTCCCGGCAACGTCAGGGAATTAAAAAACATGACCGAGCGGGCAATTATCCTTTGTAAGGGAAATACGCTCACCATCAATGACTTTCCGGTAAATATGAAAACAAATCCGTCAACTGAATCACAAACAAATTTCAGTAATCTGAAAGAACTCGAGATCAATACAATCCGCTCGGTGTTGAAAAAGTCGGAGTATAATCAAACCCTGGCAGCAAATGTACTGGGAATTACAAGGGATGCCCTTATCCGAAAAATGAAAAAGTATAGTATTCATATCGGCAAAAACACGGAGGACAGCCAAATCTGCCCTTAAAAAAGCGCACAGATGTGCGCTTTCTCTGTGGTTTCCCATCGGGGTAAAAAGCAAAATACACGTGACTCGTTTTTTTTATTAAATGGCAATATACTGGATCCTACTGTTTTGTGAATCCCGGCTTGGTCCGTTACTGATATCGGGAAGAACTATGGCATACAGATTGACTTTACAAAAGAACAAAGAGGTAATCCTGTCCCTCATTTTATCAAAGTACAGGAAGAAACATTCATTATTTAATTTTTTTACCATGGCTGTAGAAAAAACAATTGGCTCATCGAGCCTCGTTGAAGTGATCGACCGGATCCTTGACAAAGGAGTAGTTGTTGACGCTTGGGTAAGGGTATCACTGGTTGGTATCGAGTTGCTTGCTATCGAAGCAAGAGTAGTTGTAGCTTCTGTTGAAACTTATCTGAAGTATGCAGAAGCCATCGGATTAACAGCAAAAGCCGCCTAACGCTTTTGTGTTTATCGCTTGATTGAATTCTTGTTAAAACATCCTTAGCGGTCATTCCGACAAGCATGTTTTGCCAGGAATCCTTCATCCGGCCCTTCTGTGAACGACAAACGCCCCAAAACAAAATCCGATGGAAACAACTCCATTTAATGACCTTATTGACAGTTTAATTCAATCGTACGAAACCCGTATTAAAAATATTGAATCCGTTTTCTGTAAGTCGGACGACCTGGCACAATCTTCGTATACTCTTCTGCGGGATTTCACTTCTTCCATAAAGAACTACCGGACAGAACGTGACACGATCAATACACTGTTGCAGGAGAATCTTGCTAAAAATGTCTCTCTGCGCAGAAAGGACTACAACCGGATGATGGGCGACATTCTGTACAGGCTTGAAGAAAAAGAACAAGAGGCGGAAAAGCAGTTTAACCGGTTTATCGAGGAACAAAAGGCCATGACTCAATTCCTGAAAAAGGGTGTTTTTGAGATAAAAGATCACATAAAAGAAAATAACCGGGAGAGAATAAAATCATTCAGGCAGGAACTGGACCGTATTTCTGCGGAACTGGAATTAAAAAAAGAATTAGTTATTCAGGAATTCTGTGATTATCAGCAAATGCACAGGCTGATCATTGAAAAGTTAAAGATGCTTCTGGCAAAAGGCAATCAGGTCTATGTACATGACGTAAAAGAGGTACATCGCACCCTGATAAGCGAAATCATCTAGATGAAAAGGCAGCGTGTTCGACAACACACCAGTTATTGACCGGTGTTGGTCCAACTACTCCCGTTGATCATTATCAATATAAGAATAATTTATTATGGTAATATTAATTTTTTAACAGTATCTGTTTTTAAGGTACAAAATCAATAGGAGAAAATAAAATGGGACTGGCAAACGACATGAAAAAACTGAAAGAAGATATACTGGCATCCTATCAGGAAAGAGCCAATGAGTATCAGCAACGGTTACAGGAAAACCAGGAACTGGTTTCTGAGGTACAAAAGACCCTCGACCAGTTCAGAACCAGCCATCTGGAGATGGCGGCAAACCTCCATGCCAACGCGGAGGCATTAAAGGATAATCTGAGCCGGGAAGAAGCTGATCGTTTGAACGCGTTTGGCAACCTGATGGCCGGGATAAAAAATTCCATTTCTTCCATTCAGACAGAAGTTGAAGATATCCGGAATTCGACAGTCCGCCTGCTGGATACATTTGCCGGAGCGCGCGGCGAAATGGCCGCGGAATTAAAAGAGAAATTCGCGCAGGCTGGGGCTGACAGAAAGCAAAAGGATCAGGAACGTTTAAACATATTTGACAGCTTAATGAAGAATATTCAGAACGACCTTGACCAATCCAAAGATGAGGTTCGAAAAATAATGTCCGACACCGGTCATTTACTCAGAAAATATGCAGATGATCAGGCCATGATGGCAGCCACAACGCGCAATAACCTGAATGCCAACCTGGAAGAGCGGATCGCCTATACCCGAAAATTACTGAATGCGTTCAATGATCGACTGATAGGAATTCACAACGAAAACCTGATGATGGCCCAAACGCGCAGAAATGAAATAGTTCAGTCCAGGAAAAACCTGTCTGCAAGCGATACAAAAAGAATGGAAGAATTTAATACGACCATGAGCCAAATCAGGCAGCGCGTAGGCGATATCCAGGCCTTGATCTCCAATATGCTGAACAACCTGACGACCGACCGGATGCAGGCGGCATCGGAATGGGAAAGTTTACCTGAAGCCATTGCCCTGATCCGAAAAAGCATGACCTGGTCAACGGATCCGGGTAGTACCGATTCGTCCAACCCTGTCTCGACCAGTGTTGTGAGCGAAGAACAAGCAGAAAAAGAAGAAGACACCGGTGAAATGAAAGAAGAAAAAGAAGAAGACAGTGAAGGTGCTGTGGGAAAAAACCTGGAAGAAAAGATTATCCGGTACGTAAACGCTCACCCGGAAGGAGTAAAAGTGTCAGAAATGGAAGAGCCCCTGGGAGAGCAACGGATGCGCATCGGCTATGTTTGTAAAAAGCTGGTCGAGGAAGGCAAAATTATTAAGCTGGACCGGGCTTACTTCCCGAAAACAAAGAGCTAACAACGAAAAATGACAAAGACATTTAAATGTGCTTTTTGCAACGGTACCGGAATCGATTACTACGGGTTACTTTCGAAAGAATCGGTTTGTTTGGTCTGTAACGGTACCGGTACCGTTGAAGTGGAGGAACCTTCCGTGAGTTGTGTTTTTTGTTCCGGCAGCGGTAAAAGCCCTTTGGGAGCAAGAGTTTCCTGCATTGTGTGCCAGGGTAAGGGAAGGGTCTGTTGTCCGGGAGATTCTGTTTGTCCGGCGTGTAACGGCAGCGGACGCTCGGTTGACCAGTTGCCCTGCACTCGTTGCAAAGGAAAAGGAAAGATCCAGAAATAAAAATATATATCATGATGCAAGAACAGAATACAGTACTCGAACCGAGCCCGCTTCCTGATTTTGTTGAAACGGAATACGTGAAAGATATTACCGCCAGGGCTCAGACTTACATCAGAGCCGGCTTCCCGGTTCACTTCAGGGGACCTTCGGGAACGGGCAAAACAACGATTGCCATGCACCTGGCCAGTAAAATCGGACGACCGGTAGTCATTATTCACGGCGATGCTGAATTTAAAACCTCTGACCTGATAGGCGGAGAACGGGGATACAAATACCGGAAAATAGACGACCGGTTTATTCATACCGTACACAAATATGAGGAAGACATGACTAAGCAATGGGTGAATAATCGTTTAACATTGGCTGTAAAACATGGCTTCACCCTGATTTACGATGAGTTTACCCGGTCACGCCCTGAAGCAAATAATATCCTGCTTCCTATTCTTCAGGAACGGATGATGAGTACCTCTGCCACTTCAGGAGGAGATTCCTATTTGTCTGTCCATCCCGACTTTTGTGCCATTTTTACTTCTAATCCTGAAGAATATGCGGGCGTAAACCGGACCCAGGATGCCTTGCGTGACCGGATGGTGACACTGGATGTGGACCACTTTGATTTTGATACCGAATTACAAATCACCATCTCAAAATCCAGGCTGCCTGCCGAAGAAGCCAGAAAAATCGTTCAGATCGTCAGAAACCTGCGTGAATCCGGGAAAACAGAGTTCGATCCGACAGTCAGGGCATGTATTATGATTGCCAGGACAATGAGTGTGATGAACACAACCCCCTCACAGTCGAATGAAGTCTTTAGACAGGTCTGTCAGGATATTCTGACCTCAGAAACAAGCCGGATCGGCTCAAAGACGAACCAGGAACGTGTACGCGGTCTGGTCGACCAGATGATCGATAAATATTTGGGCGCAGCTATTCCATGCGACAATTAAAAAACAAAAAAATATACACATGAAATAGCCCTAAAAACCAAAGTTCATACCAACCGAAAATGTATCAATGGCTATTCCATGAGTACGTGCAGGAGTTCTACAAATTAAAAATAATTTATACGAATGAAAAACAAAAATTCGGTTAAAGGAATGCATAACGTTCGGACTATGGAGAGCATCCGCCGGGGCGAAACGGAAAAGCAGAACTCGGTGTATATCGAACTTTATATGCTTAGCAAGGAAGAAAAGCGGATTCATGATGAAAAGAAAAGGATCGAGCTCAGGCTCGAATCGATCAATTCGCGCCTGAATGATATTGAAAAGTTCAGGTCTCAGGTCATGAAAGCATGCGATCAGGAAACAACCCCGCCAGAAAAGACAGGAATAAACGAGCAGCCGGCTCCTCAATCCGAATGGAAGGTGATGCCCCTTAAATATTAATACCACTTAAACGAACGGAGGACTTTATATGGCCGAAAACATCTCACATTCAGTGAATTCATCCAATCTGTCTGACATCCTGGAGAGAGTACTGGACAAAGGGGTCGTGATTGCCGGAGACATTAAGATACAAATCGCGGATATTGACCTGCTGACAATCAAAATCAGGTTGTTGGTCGCTTCGGTTGAACGCGCCCGGGAAATGGGAATTAACTGGTGGGAAGAGGATTCTTATTTGTGCACAAAAGCAAGGGAAAAAGAAACAGAAAGGGAAAGAGACGAATTAAGAGAACGTTTGACTAAACTGGAAGCTTCGGTTAACAGTAAACAGGAATAACAAATTTAAAACAAGTAAGATGGAAAAAGAAAACGATAAAAAGAAGGAATCAGAATCAGAGTTTGATCTTGGCATTCCGGGATTGGGCGGATTATTCAAAGGGATTGATAAACTGATTGATCTGGCTGGAAAACTAAAGGAAGAAGGTGAAATCAGCAAAGAAGGGACAATCGACCTGGAACACATCAAAAAAGGGATGAAAGGTGTTTATGGGTTTACCATTAAATCAGCTGTCGGCGGTAGTCCGAAAGTGGAAACTTTCGGTAACATCAAAAATTCGCCCGAAGGACCGAAGGTCGATGAAGAACGGGAACCGATCACCGATGTTTTTGACGAACAGGACGAGCTGGTTATTATTGCAGAAATGCCTGGGGTAGCCGAAAATGAGATTGCCGTCGAACTGAAGGAAGATATTTTAGAAATTTCTGCAACCGGTAAAAGCCGTAAGTACCATAAAGAATTGCTGCTCCCTGCAAAGGCAGTCAAAGAAAACCTCACATCGGCATACAACAACGGAATCCTGGAAATCAGGATCAAAAAGCAGATATGATCTTACACGGTTTGGATGAAGTCAAAATGATCCTGTTCGGGGGGAAGGGAGGAGTCGGTAAAACCAGTTGTGCGACCGCCACCGCATCCGAATTATCAAAAAAATACCGCACCCTGCTTATCTCGACCGACCCGGCCCATTCCGTATCTGACAGCCTGGAACAGCCCATCGGGTATAGTATTCAGCAAATAAAAGGGAAAACGAATCTGTATGCGATAGAAATTGCTGCCGACGAAGCCTTTGAGAGTTTTAAACAACAACATCAAACAGACCTAAGAAAACTTTTTGACACATCTACAAATCTTGATGAAGAGGATATCGGTCAGATCATGAGTCTGTCCATCCCCGGCATTGATGAGGTCATGGCTTTTAAAACCATCACCGATCTGATCGGGGAAAATGAATTTGAGAAGTACGTGGTCGATACGGCACCCACCGGGCATACGCTAAGATTGTTGTCTTCACCTGAATTACTGGATCAATGGATTAAGGTTGCAGCCCGGATGCGTTGGAAGTACCGGTATATGATCACCAGCTTTTCGGGAAGTTACCAGCCGGACAGTACAGATATAATGCTTTTGAACCTAAAGAAGACCGTTAAAAGAATCGAAGCTTTGCTGCATGATGAAAAACAATGTGAATTTATCCCGGTATGTCTCCCGGAGTCCATGGTTATTGATGAAACCGCCCGTTTGTTGGCCGACTTGAAGAAGTACCAGGTTTCGGTGAAACAAATGATCGTGAATCAGGTTCTTGAATGCCAGGGTTCATGTGAATTCTGTCACCGGCGAAAAAAAGCTCAGCAAAGATACCTCGAACAGATCCATGATACCTTTGGCGCGTATTGTAACCTTGTCAGGGTGCCGGCATTCGCCGAAGAGATTAAAGGAATTGAAAGTCTGGATGAATTAGGAAAGATTCTTTTTGGGAAAGGATATTGAGCGACGAAAAAACAAACAGATATACAAAAATGGAAGCAGAAACGGATGGACTGATCCTGAAAGTAAGGGAAGCATTGGTAAAGGACGTGGGAAGAGCGATCGCCCGGATTGATCCCGCTGACATGAAAGAAGCGGGACTGACTGCAGGCGATATCATCATGCTGGAAGGGAAACGAAAAACTCCGGCCAAAGTAATGCCTTGTTATGCGGACGACAGAGGAAAAAAAATTATACAAATTGATGGGATTACCCGGGGCAATGCACGCACGGGTATCGACGAAAAAATAAAAATCAGCAAAACCGGTTATAAAGCGGCCGTAAAGATAAAAATACACTCCGACGCACTGACCGGATCGTCGTTTAAACAGAATGATGCGCGGTATATTGGTTCGCTGATTGATGGAGTACCCTTGATAAAAGGCGATAAGGTCAGGGCTACACTCTTTGGCGCACGTTCGGTCGATTATGAAGTAATCGAAAGTAATCCGTCGGGAGTTGTATTGATCAATCCGGGGACACAAATCCAGCTGGAGTTACCAAAACAGTCTGAAAAACGGTCGTCCAAAGTTTCGTATGAAGATATCGGCGGCTTATCCAATCAGGTTCAGCGGATAAGAGAAATGATCGAACTCCCGCTGAAATACCCGGAGGTATTTGAACGACTGGGCATTGATCCCCCTAAAGGAGTATTTTTCTACGGCCCCCCGGGTACAGGTAAAACATTGATTGTAAGAGCTGTTGCCAACGAAACCGATGCCTATTTTGTGCACATTTCAGGACCTGAGATCATGGGGAAGTTTTACGGAGAAAGTGAAGAACGTCTGCGCAAGGTTTTTAATGAGGCCCAGGCTCATGCCCCGTCGATTGTTTTTATTGATGAAATTGATGCGATCGCTCCGAAACGGGAAGAAATGGGTGGTGAAAAGCAAGTGGAAAAACGGGTAGTCGCGCAGTTATTATCGTTAATGGACGGACTGGAATCACGTGGTAAGGTCATTGTGATCGGGGCCACCAATATCCCAAACACCATTGACCCTGCACTTCGCCGCCCGGGACGCTTTGACCGTGAAATCTCAGTTCCTATTCCGGATAAAAAAGGAAGGCTCGAAATACTTGAAATCCATACCCGTGGAATCCCGATGGCGCCTGATGTGAGTCTGGAAAAACTGGCGGAGATCACGCATGGATTTGTAGGCGCCGATTTGGAGGCCCTTGCCCGTGAAGCAGCAATGACCGCGCTTCGAAAGATCCTGCCTAAAATTGATTTTGAATTATCTGAAATACCTTACGAGTTACTGAAAGACCTTGAGGTAACCATGGACAATTTCAGGGAAGCCATGAAAGAAGTTGAACCATCGGCTATCCGGGAAGTCTTTGTCGAGATCCCTGACGTCAGATGGGAAGAAGTGGGAGGCCATGACGAAATTAAGCAAGCTTTGCAGGAAGCTGTTGAATGGCCCCTGAAATATGCCGATCTCTACGAAAAGACAGGGACTACTCCTCCTAAAGGAGTTATTTTATACGGGAAACCCGGAACGGGAAAAACCTATCTGGCCAAAGCGCTCGCCAGTGAAAGCGGAGTCAACTTCATTTCGGTGAAAGGTCCGCAGATTATGAGCAAATATATTGGCGAATCGGAAAGAGCAGTCAGGGAATTATTTAAAAAAGCCAGACAAGCCTCCCCCGCGATTCTTTTTCTTGATGAAATTGATAGTTTGACTCCCGCGAGAAGCACAGAAGGGCATGGGTCGTCCGATGTTACACAACGCGTCATCAGTCAATTCCTGACAGAAATGGACGGCATTGAAGATCTGAAGGGGGTTATCGTACTGGCTGCCACTAACCGGATCGACCTGATCGACAAGGCATTGCTCCGAAGCGGACGTTTTGACCTGGTTTTCGAATTGCCCGAGCCTTCGGTTGAAGTAAGGGAACGTATTTTTAGGATCCATACCCGGAATAAAACGCTGGCCGCCGATGTTAGCCTGAAGGAGCTGGCTGCCGAAACCTCAGGAATGGTAGGCGCCGATATCGAATTTATTTGCCGAAAGGCATCCATGCTCGCCATCCGCGAAGCAATTATGACCCGCATGACTGAAGCGCCGGGAGTAGAAGATAAAATTATAATTGAAGCGTCCTGCTTCAGGTCAGTTATAGAGCTCGTAAAGAAACAAAATCAGTTAAAATCAACAAGTGACTAATCTATCATCTATGGAAAAAGACTGTTTCTATCTGTATGGAATAACAAATAGTTTTTATGCGCCGGCGCAGTTTATCGAGTTGGAAAAGATGGGTTTGGATGTCGTTCAGTATGAAAAAATCGTGGCGATTGTTGAAAAGAAAACACACATCAGCCTGATGCACGCCAATAAAGAGATACTGGCCAGGCTACTGCTGAGCCATCAGCAAAAACTTGAGAAACTAATGGAGGCAGGATTTTCAATGTTAATCCCGGTCAGGCTGGGAACCTGGGCAAAGGACAAAAATGAAATCCGGAGAATCCTGGAAAAAGCTTATCCAATTTGTACGGATGTCCTGGGCAGGATCAACAACAAGATTGAAATTGATGTGGTGGCAACCTGGGGAAGCTTTGTCAGCGTTTTACAGGAGATAAGCGTTGATAAAGAAGTTTTTGAACTAAAGGAGAAACTAATGGATCAGGGCGATTCAGTCCTGGTATCCGATCAGATGCAAATGGGCAAACTGGTTAAGGCAAAACTCGACGAAAAGGCTGAAACCATCAGGCAGCGGATCAAAGAAAGCCTGGGACCTTACTACTATGAGCTGAAATGCCATGAAGCGATGCAGGATCAGATGGCTGCTAACATTGCTTTTTTGATCAGTAAGAATAAAGTAAATTCTTTTGAAGAAGCGCTCGACCGGCTTGATCAGGAATTAAAAGGCAAGCTGAATTTCAGGTGTGTAGGTCCGTTGCCTTGTTACAGTTTTTATACGCTCGAAATCGTTGAACTGGATTTTGAGCAGATTGAACAAGCTAAAAATGAGCTGGGTATCAACACAAAAGCTTCGTCCTCAGAGATCAGGCAAGCCTACCTGAACAAGGTCAGATCCGCCCACCCCGATGTTAATTCCGGCGACGGAAACGAAGCTTACTTTACTGCCATGCGCCACGCCTATGACGTGATCAACCAATACCTTCAGACGGCCAGGCAGTCATCAGACGAAGATCTCTTTTATTTCACAAGAGAACGGGTTGAAGAAAATTCATTATTAGTTAAGATAAAAGAGTGATATGCAACGGGACGGGAAGTACATATACTGTATTGTGGCCTCAGCTAACGACTGCAATTTCGGACCGATCGGGATCGGAGAACAGAAAAACCTGGTAACGACAATCGGGTTCGAAGGGCTTTGCATGGTCGTAAGCGACCATACGCTTAATAAATTCGTCGTAAACCCGGAGAATATCCTCACCCATCAAAAAGTGATTGAGACCGTCATGAAAGAGTTTGACAGTGTAATTCCTGTCCGGTTCGGAACAATTGCAGCGACTCCTGATGAAATCAGAAATCTGTTACAACGCCGTTACAGTGAATTTTCCGAATTACTTCGTACTTACCGGAATCTGGTCGAATTCAATTTGAAAGGCCAATGGAAAAACCTGGAGACGGCATTTCAGGAAATCGATACAGAAAATAAAACGGTTCAGTCCATACGAAGGGAAATTGAGCATGAACCGGATCATGAACGGAAAAAGCAAAAAATGGCGAATGCCGGTATCATGGTGGCCCGGGCGCTGGAACAAAAGAAGGTACAGGAAAGTGAAACGATATTGGATTGGTTCCGGAAGGTCGCTATTGATTATAAACAAAATAAAACCTTCTCCGATTCGATGTTCATGAATACGGCCTTCCTGGTTAACAGCGGGCGGGAAAAAGAGATTGACAATATCATGAGCGACCTGGGCGATCGTTACAAGGACCGGATCGATTTTATCTATACGGCGGCGATGCCCATATTCAATTTCATTGACCTGAAAATCTTTCCCGAAAAATGGGAAATATAAGCTAAGCCTGAATATGAAAAATAAAGAGGAGACAAAGGAAGGAAAATATATTTACGGAATTATCCGAAACCAGGGAAGCATTGAATTGGGGCCCATTGGCATCGGGAAAAGAGGAGATTCCGTTTACGGAATCAGTTACAGAAACATTTGTGCGATTGTCAGTAACTCGCCTGTCATCCAATACGAAGCGAGAAGAGTCAACCTGACAGCCCATGAAGTTGTACTGGAGGAAATTATGAAACAATATCCCGTACTTCCTGTTCGCTTTTCCACCGTTGCCGACACCGGCGACGATTCGGGCATCCGGAAGATCCTGGAACGTGATTATACCCGATTGGCCGACATGCTCGATCAGATCGAGGGTAAAAAGGAACTGGGCCTGAAAGTAATTGCAACTGAGGAGACCATTTATCCCTACATTCTTGAAAAATATGAAGAAATCAGGATCATGAAAGATAAGCTCATTCATCTTCCTGCAGACAAGACCTATTACCAGCGGATGAAAATCGGGGAAATGGTTGAGGCCGCCCTTCAAAAAGAAAAAGAATACTTTAAGAAATGCATCCTGGACCGTCTGAGCCCTTTAGCGACCGACATCAAAATAAACGCAAATTACGGAGAACGAATGTTGCTAAATGCGGCCTTCCTGATCAGAAATGAGACAGAGCCAGGTTTCGACGAAGCTGTTAAAGAATTGGACCTGCAATTCAGCAACTTGCTGTCCTTTAAATATGTAGGCACATTACCACCATACAATTTCGTAAACCTGGTCATTAATATTTAAACGAGATGCTGATCATTGACGATATATTGCTTTCTCCGTTGAAGGGGTTGATTTTTCTTGGAAAGAAGATCAACGAGATAATTGAAAAAGAGATGTCTGATGAAGGGAAGATCAAAGAGCGTCTGATGGAATTACAGCTAAAATACGAAATGGACGAGATCAGTGAGGAAGAATATGACCGGAAGGAAGAAGAATTGTTGGATTGGCTGGAACAGATCAGGGCAAATAAGGACACCGGAGGCGGGTGACGGGACACCGGAGGTTAGCGATCACAGGTCCGGCTATGCGCGGCCATGGGCATCCGGTAAGCGTTAGTTAACCTCAATTTCGCAGTTTAATAAAACTATAATTAAAAACTTATCAGCTATGAGTAAAATAACGGAAGCAAGAAAAGTGATCATCGAATTTCTGAAACAAACGATCAGTTGCGATAATGTCACCGTCATCAAGCTTGAAAGGACAAATGATGTGTGGCATGCCACAGCCGAAGTGTATGAGGACGATTCTTTCCTGAAGTCAATGAATTTGCCGCCCAAGAAAACCAGGATATTCTATTCAGTCCATTTGGACGAAAATATGGAGATCTCAGCATACGAACGTATTTCCGGCAGCGATGTGTGATCGGATTCAATAAAACAAAGGTAATGGATAATGACCTTATTTATGTGTACTGCATCATAAACAGTTATCCTCAACAGGAGGATGATTTTTCCAAAAGCGAGGTAGAATTTCTACCTGTCGATCCCTATTTTGTGGGAATAAAATTCGTTTCTCCTGATGAATTCTCAGAAGACAATCTGAAAAAAAAATTTGCTGATCTTGAGTGGATTGAGGTAAATGCACGTAACCATATCCGGATAATTTCCGGTATTATGAAAAACTATACCGTGATTCCGTTTAAATTCGGGACAATATTTAAAACAACTGAAAGTCTCAAAAAATTTATACAGGAGTATTCCGTTTCATTGGCCGAAAACTTTAACGCAATTCAGGATAAGGAAGAATGGTCTGTCAAGATATACTGTGATAAAAAAGTATTAAACAGGCAGATGCCGGAATTGTGTGAAGACATCAGCGCGCTGGAAAGACAAATCCTTGAAAGTTCCCCGGGAAAAGCTTTTTTGTTAAACCGGAGAAAAAATGAACTGATTGAACAGAATGTCGGACGTCTCATGAAAATAAACGGTCAAAAGTGTTATGATGAATATAGAAATATCAGTTTAATCAGCCACATCAACAATATACTTCCGCACGAGGTGACCGAACGTCAGGATGATATGATCCTGAATGCTGTTTTTCTTATTGATAAGAAAAAGACAGCAGATTTTGTTCATCTCGCGAATCTTCAGGAGGGAAAGTATCGGTCGGTCGGTTTCTCGTTTGAAGTAACGGGCCCATGGCCTCCCTTCAGCTTTGTTTCAATGAAAGAACATAAATAAACAGGTATCACGAAACCGGATAAAACAACGAGATAAAGCTATGAAGGAAAATGTAATCGATCAGTCAAGAGATGTAACGATTCTGGAAATTCTCGACCGGGTATTGAACAAAGGGATTGTTTTAAGCGGAGACCTGGTTGTATCGGTCGCTGATATTGATTTGGTCTATGTTGGAGTCAGATTGCTGCTAAGCTCGGTGGAAACCATGGAGCAGATGAGTAATAAAAAATTGGGAACCGAAACAGATCAAAATATAAAGTAACCTATGCCCTACATGCTTTATGCCATCATTG
>JBDKTZ010000266.1:0-6747 GCA_039679975.1 Prolixibacteraceae bacterium | reverse complement strand
TGGTTTATTCATGTTACGATATGAATGATATTTCTGAGAAATACATAGTTGATGGTGAAATAATTTATATTGCTAAAGTCGATTCTGCCAAAACATACTCCGGGTTTAACCGGGTAATACTGTCATTCGTGATGGGCTCAGATCCGAAGATATCGGAGGTTTTAATTTACTGGAACTCTAAAAAAGATTCTTTGCTGGTCAACATCGATAAAGCTGTTCTCCAGGATACAATAATGGTTCCGCTTAATCTGCCGGAGAAAGATTACCTGTTCGAAATATATACTTTGGACGATAAAGGTAACCGGTCGGTCAAAGTGCCGGTGGTTGGAAAAGCTTATGGCGAATCTTACCGGTCAACCTTAACAAACAGAGCCATCGGATCGGTAGCGGCAAGTCCCACATCATTAGCAATTAAGTGGGCAGAGCCGAAAGAGGCTGCCGTGATGGTTGAAATGGAATACCATGATGCTTCGGGAAACATCGTTGCGCTGACTGTTCCTTCGTCCGAGACAACAACCGTTCTTCCATCATGGGAAAAAGGGAGTGAAATAAAATATCGAACCTTTTATAACCCGGAGGCGTGTCTGGATACCTTTAGTACCGATTTTCTTAATTATGCTTTGCCCAGGGACTTTTTGCTTGACAAAAGCTTATTCCGGATTGCAAGATTACCTGGAGATGTAACGGGCGACAATTTTGGAGGGAATCTGACTAAATTGTGGAACGGAATCGTTGCAAACTCAGATTGGTATCATACAAGCCCTCTCGATGAAAAGCCGCAAGTCTTTACCATTGATCTGGGATGTTATGCCACTCTTTCCCATATCCAGCTTTATCCAAGGCAGGAATGTTGCTATGAGCAAAAGGCAAAAACCTATGAAATCTGGGGAATAGCTGATACCACTGATGCAGTTCCCGAACTTCTTCCGTCCGATTCAAACTGGAAAAGCGAGTGTTTGGACAAGGGATGGGTGATGTTGCTAAGAGACGAGCGGTCAGATCCTTCTGAACAAAATCCGAGTCCCATCGATATGGATATCGAAGAAAATACGCCGATACGCTTTCTTCGGTACAGGGTCGAAGAAATCTGGGGGACTGATAACTATGTCTCTTTGTGCGAGATTAATCTGGAAGCAACCCAATCTGAACCTCTCTCGGGGGGAAATCATGAATAACTGAAAGTTATTGTATGGAACGTTACGGGAAAGTAATAAAAATAAAGGCTGGGAAGCTTTCAGACTATAAAAAGCTTCACGCCAATCCATGGCCTGAGGTTAAAAACGCCATCAGGGAATGCAATCTCCAAAATTTTTCCATCTATTACAGAGACGGGTATTTATTCTCCTACTATCAATACGTGGGTGACGATTATGATGCCGATATGAAAAAGCTGGAGGAGCTTACAAGAGAATGGCTGAATGAAACGGATCAATGCCAGGAACCTGTAGAATCGGTAAAAACAAACGAATGGTGGGCCCCAATGGAGGAGGTATTTCATCTATCATAAAGAATGAATCTTCGATGAAACAAATGGAATAGCCATGGTTGAAAAACTCATGTTTTTCGTGGGCTTTGTCAAATCATGGCTATTCATAATATTAATTGGTCTTTAAGATAATGTGGAACTCCATGTTGCTGAAGAATTATCATATCCTTTGGGATGGTGGGGCAACATGTTGTTATCCGGTCCGAAATGAATGGTTCCTACCGGAAGTTCGACAACGGATTGGGGATATGGAGAGAAAAAAAAGACCTGAATTAAAATGCTATGAGTGATATAAAAATAGGTATTATTGATCTGATTATTATTGTTGTATATATAATTGGTATACTTTTCATCGGATTGTGGTCGGTCAGTAAAAGTAAAATGACGAGCGACAATTATTTTCTGGCGGGCCGTGGTTTAAAATGGGGAGTTGTAGGAACAGCGCTCTTTGCTTCAAACATTTCCACCATTCATATCGTTGGCCTGGCAGCATCAGGCTACAGCGATGGTTTGGTATGGGGCAACTTTGAATGGATGGCAGTCATTTCCATTATTTTATTAGGTTTGATTTTCGCGCCTTTTTATATTAAAACAAAGATTGCAACTCTTCCTGAATTCCTGGAAAGACGATATGGACCAGCATCCAGAACTTTTCTGGCATTCATGGGCATACTTGCAGCTTTGTTTATTCACATGGGAATGAGCTTGTATGCCGGAGCTGTCGTGTTCGAATCGTTCTTTGGCATCAGCGTCGTGCATTCCATTATATTAATTTCGATAGTAACAACAGTTTATACTGTGGTTGGAGGTCTGAAGGCGGTGATGATCACCGAATCGGTACAAACCGTCATCCTGATTGCCGGTGCAGTCTTTGTTACCTTTTTTGCAGTGCTTGCTTTGCCGGAGCACGGCATTACGTCGTTTGCCGCATTAAAGGCTGCAGCCCGTGAAGGGCAACTGAGTATGTTACATACGAACGAATCATTAAAAATGCTCAGTGAAACGGCATCAAGTACAGGATTGACCTGGTATGCGGTTCTTTTAGGCTATCCGGTATTGGGAATTTGGTATTGGTGTACCGACCAGACACATGTACAGCGTGTATTAAGCGCCCGCGATGTGGATCATGCTCAAAAAGGTTCCCTGTTTGCCGGTGTTCTTAAAACTCTCCCTGTGTTTATTCTCGTTCTGCCTGGCATTATTGGATATGTTCTGTTTAAAGATAAAATTGGAAGTGATGCGAACCAGACGTTTCCGATACTGATCCAGGAATTGTTGCCTGTGGGTTTAAAAGGTATTGTCGCTGCGGCGCTACTTGCTGCATTGATGAGTGTGCTTGCTGCTGCGCTGAATAGTTCAGCTACGCTGGTATCGGTCGACATTGTGAAACGGTTGAGACCTTCTACGACCGACAAGGGACAGGTATTAATTGGCCGGATTACGGCAGTTGTAATCATGATTATGGCGATGCTGTGGTCGACACAGGGAGGAAAATTCACAAGTATTTTCGAAGCGATTAATAAAATATCGGCGGCTATGGCTCCTCCTATCACCGCTGTATTTTTATTAGGTGTGTTTAGTAAACGCGGAACAAAAGAAGCTTCCTTCATTACTTTGACGGTCGGATTTTTGCTTGGCGTTATTTCATTTTGCCTTGACTTTCCCCCTGTCAGCGGGCATATGTATCTCACCGAAGATTTAGGAATTCCATTTATGATGCAGGCCTGGTGGTTGTTCTGTATCAATATCGGGATTTACTATTTCGTGAGTTATATAACGCCCAAACCCGATCCCGTGGCAATTGCAGAATGCACGTGGGAAAGTCCGCTTGCTGTCATAACCAAGGGCAAACTTAAAGGTATTGGCGATGTAAGATTACTAGGCGGTTTGCTTTTCCTGACAATTATTATTCTGTATATCATTTTTGGATAAAAGCCAAACAGGTCATAAGAGGTATTCACCCTAACCGGATATTTTCTAAGATCTCGCAGGCGTTTGTATTAGTAATTTTAACTGATTAAATAACAGTTTCTTATGAAGTATTTTAAAGTAAACCTGCATAGCTTGATATTTCTGCTATGTGTTTCGCCTTTTATTGGTTTTACTCAGGAAGACGGCAAACCTTTAATGTGGTTGTCTTTTGATAAAATGAATAGAGACGAGAAACTGCATATTCGCACCGTCGAAGATCAGGTTACAAACCGATTGGACACGATAAGCGGCACTTATGTGCTGTTGAAGGAAGGAATCTACGGTCAGTCATTGCTTCTGGACGGGTATTCGGCTTACGTATCTTCGTCAATTATTCCCATTTTTTCAGGGGCTTTTTCTGTGGAAGCCTGGATTGCTCCCGGGGCCTATCCCACCAACTTTTGTCCTGTAGCAGAGCAACGGGTAGTTGGTGTCGGCGGTTTCTCATTGGGCATTGACAGTAAAGGGAGTCCCGGATTTGATGTGGCAACTCAAAATGGATGGCTTGAATTGAAGGCAGATCAAAAAGTCCCGCTTTCCCGGTGGACCCATATCTGCGGAGTTTACGATACAAAAAAGATTGCGATTTGGATAAACGGTGAGAAGGCCGCAGAAAGAGAAACGAATAGTTCCTTTGTTCCGGCTCCGTATGCAAGATTTTATTGTGGCATGTCAGGTCAAAAGTCTTTTCCGACAGGCGCTCTTAGTGCGAATAGCTCCGCTGCTGTTCACCAATTCTTTGATGGCCTGGTTGATGAGTTGAAGGTATGGGGAAAAGCTCTGTCAGAAAAAGATTTTGATGCTGTACAGAAAAAGTGGTCAGATATCAAATTTCCTGCCCTTGAAAAGCGACCTCTGCCTAAGTTGTCTGATTCCGACCATTTCTGCGCCGTTTATGCAAACCTGGAATACTACCAGGCGTGGGACAATTTTTGGCGCACCTCAGGACTTCCTGATGTGGTTGTCTCTTTTGGGCAAAACAGGGGCCACTTTGTGTTTTGGAGGGGAACCAGCTATATTCCGCATTGGGTCACGGAGAACGGGATATGGTATAATAATGAGTTTAATGAAACCTGGGGAAGCAAGGGCTGCCACGAGCCGATGTCTGACAAGAGGTGTGAGCACTCACAGGTAAAGATTGTTGAAAATACCCCGGCACGTTGCGTGGTGCACTGGCGTTATGCGCTGATTGATAACTGGTATAATAAGTCGAATATCGATCCGGTGACCGGCTGGGGAGATTGGACCGACGAGATCTACACGATTTCTCCTGACGGGGTCGCTGTCAGATGCCAAACCCTTCATAGCAGTAAACCCTCAACCGACTTTGAATGGCACGAAGGGATTATTGTGATGGGACAGGGGCAAGGCCCCGAAGATGTACTCAATCCGGAAGCCCTGATCATGTCAAATATGGAGGGGAAAGAATGCGCCTATTCCTGGGAGTCCGTCACTCCCGGCAAGCAAAAAGACGGTGTTACTTACGTGGTTAATAAAGAGAACAGTTGGCTGACCGAACTCCCTGATGCAAATATCGAGCTTATCAATACCCGTTCTGCATTAAAACCATTTGTGATTATTAATCCTGACGACAAGCCGCAGTGGGATTTTTATAATGATTTATCCCGTCGCGATGTATCCATTTTCCCGTGGTGGAATCATTGGCCCACAGCCTTTAATCCTTCAGACGGTCGCTATGCTATGGACAAAGACCGAGCCTCACATAGTTCCATTACCCATGCCAGAACCTGGCGATCATATAAAAAATCGGAGTATTCGGAAACGAAATTAATGTTGGTTGGCTTGACAACGGGAAAGGCATCCGGTTTGGCAGCTCTTACCCGGTCGTGGAGCCACGCCCCTGAAATGACGGTAGAAGGGGCAGATATTCGCGGAACAGGATACGAGCCGTCAGAGCGGGCTTACCAACTGGAATGCACCCGTCCGGGTAGTTGCAAGGCCTTTCAGATCAAGCTGAACTGCTCACCGAACTCGCCTTCAATCCATCCGGCTTTTGTAATAAAGAACTGGGGACATCAGGATCCGATCGTAGAAGTAAACGGGAAAAAGGTAACAGGAACTGACAGTTTCAGACAAGGTTTTGTAGATACGATCAATGGAACAGACCTTGTTTTATGGTTCGATATGGAATTTGAAAAGGAGATCCGGATTAAGGTGGTCAGGAAATAGGCAGCATCGTATCAGCCCGGGGTGATGCAAATGCTAAAATGATTTGAGCATCCATTAAACTTTATAGAGAACCAAATTCGATTTAATTAAGTAATGTATGAAACGGACAAAAACAATAATATCAAAGCAGATTTTAATGGTCTTCCTGTTTGTCCTGCCTGTTATCGGTTTCAGTCAGGAAGAGAGCAAACCCGTCATGTGGTTAACTTTTGATAAAATAAACGTCGATGAAAAACTGCATACCCGCACAGCAGAAGAACAGCTTACAAAGCAACTGGATACAATAATCGGAACCTATGTCGTTTTGAAAGATGGTGTACATGGAAAGTCTCTGTTACTTGATGGTTATTCCGCATATCTCAAAGCAGGGGGTATCCCGAAGGTGACCACGTCGTTTTCAGTTGAATCGTGGATTGCCTTAGGCGCTTACCCGACTAACTTTTGTCCTGTTGCAGAACAGCAGTCAGCAGATGAAAAGGGTTTTTCATTGGGAGTCAATCATGAAGGGAAAGCGTATTTCAGGATTGCCACACACGATGGATGGGTAAATGTATCCGGTCAGGATAAAATACCCCTTTTGTTCTGGTCACACCTGTGCGGCGTCTATGATGGAGAAAATATCAGGCTTTATGTGAATGGAGAAAAGGTAGCTTTCTCGAAAACAAGCTCCCTGTTTTTGCCGGCAACCAGTGAAATTTTTTATTCTGGTATAACCAGTGGGGAATCGTTGCCTGTGGGTACGATTTGGCCACATGGTACCAAACCGGTGAATCATTTTATAGACGGACTGATCGATGAACTGAAGATTTGGGACAGAGCTTTGTCAGAAAAAGAACTAACTGCGATTAAGAAAGAAATATCGGAGATATCAAAACCTGCGCTTGAGAAACGGCCATTGCCGGAATTACCGAACCCGGCCCGGTTTGGCGCTGCTTATGCTAATTTAAAGTTTTATGAATCATGGGACAATTTTTGGCGCACGTCGGGGCTTCCTGATGTGGTCGTTTCATTCGACAAGTCAGACGGGCATTTCGTATTTTGGAGGGGAACCGGTTATATTCCGCACTGGGTTACCGAAAACGGAATATGGTATAATGATG
>JBDKTZ010000549.1:0-2099 GCA_039679975.1 Prolixibacteraceae bacterium | reverse complement strand
AGATTGGCAGGAAAGGCTTCACCCAAAGCAATTTCCTGCCAATCCTGTTTTTGATCTACCGCAAGGGCCGTGAAAACAGCTTCTGAAAAGAAGAATGCAGGAATAAGAAATTTGTTTTTAATTTTGCTTGGGAACATGAAATTTCAGACCACATTCTTTTCTTCCTCCGGCTCTGGAACTGGCATGTTGAAACGTAAACTATATTTCTCGGATGGCGTATCTGATGACATACGATATCGATTTACTGAAAGAAGGAAGCAAAAGTGAATTTGAACGGGTTTACTTTGATTTTTTCGATGTTCTGTATGCTTTGGGTATTCAATATACATCTGATCGGTACATGGCTGAGAGCATTGTTCAGGATACTTTCCTGAAATTATGGGAAGTTCGGGAAAGCCTTTTGCCTGAAACCAATATCAGGAACTTTTTATATACGCTTACCAAAAACAGTTGCCTGAATTACCTTCGTGATCAGAAAGTGGTGTGGAAAAACCTGAACAAGATCAGAGCTTACGAATATACATATGCCATCGAATCATTAAAACGTATCGGAAATAATTTCATGGAATTTGAGGAACTCAGCCTCAAACTGGATACAGCCATCGAAAATCTTCCTGACGAGTTAAAAGTAGTGTTTAAAATGAGCCGGTTTGATGATATGCGATATCGTGATATCGCTGAAAAACTGGCGATCAGCGAGAAAACCGTGGAAGCACGGATGACCCGGGCTTTGAAAATCCTGCGGAGCGAATTGAAGGATTTTCTACCCCTTTTGTATCTGTTTCTAAAATAATTTCCTCGTTTACTTTGATAAAATTTCATTTTTTGAATAGGGTAAAGCCTTCGTTTGGTGTTTAGTCCTAAAATTCAAAAAATGGATGATCAAACGGGTCAGAAGGTCCTCGCAGGAAATGCTTCGGAAAAAGAGAAGGAAGTATTTTACAAAGAGTTGGAGGAAAACGGGGAAGCGAAAGCAGAATTCATTAAACTAAAGGGTTTATGGGATTTGTATCATATAAACCAATATAAATTATCCGGGGAAAAGAAAAGAAAATTATTCAGGGAATTTCAGCTCACTATTCAGAGAAAGAGTAAAGACACAATTTCACGGAGACTTCCGAACCTGATTAAATATGCCGCAGTCGTCCTTCTAGCACTGTTATCCGGTTTTTACCTGCATACCATTCAACGCCATGAACCTGCCGGTACGATGCGCGAATTACATTCCGAAAACGGGAGCATTTCGAGTGTTGTGCTGACTGATGGTTCGAAGATCTGGCTGAACGCGAATACCACTTTGAAAATACGGGAAGAAAAGAGAAAGGTGACAGCCACACTTTCCGGTGAAGCCTATTTTGATATCAGGCATGATACGGACAGGGAATTTATAGTTGATCTTGGAAAAATAAAAGTAAAGGATTTGGGCACGAAGTTCAACATATCTGCCTATCCGGAAGAACTCTTTTGCAGGGCGACCCTGGTTGAAGGTGATATTACCATCCTGAATACCGAAGGGAAGGCAATCAAGGAACTTGCCGTTAATCAAACGTTCCGTTTCAACCAGGAAGATTCTTCATTCGGGATCGAGGAACTGGATCCTTTGATTGTGACCGGATGGACCAGCAACAAGTTTGTTTTCATTGACAAACCCTTGTCCGAAATTTGCCAGGAGTTTGAAAAGTGGTATGGCGTTTCTTTCCGTATTGACGGAGAGCAACTGAAGCAGGAGAAATATACCAGTGTGATCCGGAGAACGACAACCGTAGCCCAATTGCTTGAAATGTTCAAATTGACAACAGGTATTAACTACAAATTAAAAAATGAGAAAAATGGAAATATAACTGTCTTGATCAGTAAATGAAAAAGTGCACCCTGGCCGGTGCACTTCCGTGTTCGAAAAACTGTCTGCTAAACAGTTATTGTTTTACTTAAACACAATGCAAATCTATGAAAAAATTTCAATTGGCCGGTCGCCCGAAAAGGCGCCGATCCGTAAAACTTATGCGAATGATGAAGTTGACACTTGGATTATTCCTTATTTCAATGATTTCCGTGGCGGCTGACGCTTACAGCCAAACGGCCCGGGTTAATCTGAAGGC
>JBDKTZ010000173.1:0-16394 GCA_039679975.1 Prolixibacteraceae bacterium | reverse complement strand
AAAAGATAGCTGAAGGCATAACGGCACTGGTAAACTGGTGGAATGTTCACCATTACGTAAAAGATGGTGATCATGATCAACCTTTTAATTTGGATTTTGTGCACCCGTCTCAGGTTTCAATCCTGTGTAGCTGGTGCAAACAAAATGTAAAAAACCCGGTGATTGTTTCCGGGTTAGTAACCAAAATAATATCAGAAAATAAAACACTTTCTGAATCACAAGCCATTCAAACATTGGAGAGGTTATTTCCCAAATAAACACCCCCCCGCACTTTCCGGTATGTACAGTTCTTCATCTTGCATAACTCACACTGGTACTCCCGGTAATTTACCCCGGAACCTATACCGATCAGTCCGCTGATCGATTTGACCGGGAGCATTAGCGAAGAAGGAGTGAGCGTGACACCACATGTCTTTCCTTCAAACAGTGAAAACAACGCCTGCTGGCCTGATACCGGCCATTGGCAATATCCCGGACTATACCGGTTGGTCATTTTTTCTCCTGCCGGCTCCAGTTCTCTTGCCAGCATCTGTTGCATCCTGTCGCCGGCAGCTTCGGCAATAAAAGAACCTGCCACATCGTACAGGTATCCCAGCACAGGATCGTCGCCGGCTAACAATTTCTTTGACCTGGCACTGATCATTTCCCCTGCTGTACAAATGAAAAACGCAATCCTGCTGCTGTTCCGGATTTCTTTTTTGATTATTCTTCCAACATGAAATTCAACTCCTCCCGCAAACATCAAAGCTCCCTTACTATCCATCTCTATTCTGTCCATGATCCGGTAGGCTGCCCGGATATCCGGCAGATTTTCAGCAAAACGCAACGCCTCATCCAGATAAGAATGAAAAGGTTCGGGACAACCGTCGGTGAAGCCCAGGACTGCCTCCATCGCGGGACGGCTAACAACCAAATCGTTAAAATTGAATGTAAATTCTTTAATCATCACCACAATATGTTTCAAATAAACTTTGAAGATTGACGCTCCCGCCAAAGTTACCAAGAATAACCAACTCGGTCGGGCCTGTTGACCCGCCGAAAGGTTGCGCTGAAAAATCATTAAACACAGCCTGTACGCATACCTGTTTTCCACCTGTTATTCTCACATAACCCTTACAACGTACATTTTGATCCTTGATCTTCACAAAGAAAGCGTCCAGTTTCGTAAGGGAAGTTTCACTGCTGGTCTTGATCACTGCCGACTCCAGATCAGGACGAAAACTTTGACCACCAGCATCTTCACTAACAGGAAAAAAGTTTGAAGCCCTCTTCAGGTCTCTTATGTCCACCTGCGCATAGGTTGCTTTTGCAATCCGGGCAAAAGGATTGATCTTTTTTACTTCATCTATAACCACTTCTGCCTCTAACGCGGCTAAGTCCGTTTTATTGATGATGATCGTATCGGCAAGCCGCAATTGATTCAGGATCCGGTTTCGCAGATGGATTGATCGTGAAAAATTCAGGGCATCGACCACCGACCAGACATGGGCAAGATATACTTTATTCTTCAATTCCGGCGCCAGCAGGATCTGCCCCAGAGAGACCGGATCGGACATCCCTGATGCTTCCATGATCAGGCTGTCGGGCTTTACGTCATCAATAAACGCAGCCAGCGACTTTATAAACGAGCCCAGCAGGCACACACAAAACACCGATCCGTTATTGATTTCCAGTATCCGGTAATTGCCCAATTGCTGAATTTCCCTCCCATCGATGTTCACTGAAGAAAATTCATTCTGAATAATTGCAATTCTCTCATTTTCCCGGCTTTGCCCAAGGAAATGCTTGAGGAAAGAAGTCTTTCCGCTACCTAAAAAACCGGTTACCAGATGTAATGGAATACTCATTTTATGCATTTTTCATTTCATCAGTAAATAATATGTTTTTTAATTGTCTGATGGAACTCACATGTTGCTGAAAATTATTTTCATTGGTGTTTGCGTTGTCGCGCAACATGTTCGTTTCATTCCTGCTTTGCCGGCACTTTTGTCTCTTTGCCCTTAAATTCCCGCCTTCGGGGAAATGAATGATTAAGACAGGGCATTTTCGATTGCTTTAACAATTTCCGGTTTAGGGGGTATCTGGCTGATAAAAGTCACTTTGCCGTTGATACAGGTTGTCGGCACATTCTGAACACCCAGGCTCAGCATCATCCGGATCCCGTCTTTTTCCTTAATCTTATACTCCGTGACAATCACCCGGTCGCCAAAATCGGAGGCTGCCTGTTTTACAGCTTCCATCATGTACTGACACGGAGCGCACGACGATGAATCGAGGGTGATCACATCAATCACGACTTTTCCTTCTATCCAATGACCCTCCATATCCAATGGTTCAAGTGAGGAACTTTGCTTCATTTCGCGAACAACCTGTCTGGAAAACTCATCATAAACCATTTCAGTAACAGCAACCAGATTCGGTTCAGGGGTATCCATCGGCAGGTCACACCCGGGCGCCAGGATGAATCCCTGATTTCCTCCAAGATCAAGACAAGTCACCGCCTCCTTCCTCGAATCCTGTTCGTTGCCAAGCAGCAAAACACTGGTTAACTTCAGGTTTCCTCCAAAACTGATCCCTTTGCTCAGAGCGATCTCTTTCACATAATCAAGGGGAATATTCTCGTCGATTGAGATATTGTCGGGATCGCAGTCACACATCACTTCGATGTTTTGTTGTGCATGTCCGCAAACGAAAAAAGAGCTGTATTTGTCTTTTGCCCGGACAAAATCAAAGATCAAGGCAGCTGAGGGACTTACAAATGTCTTAAACGAATCAGGATCAATCTGACTGGTCATAGGATCAACCACAGCGATCACATCACAACCGGCATCGATCAGCATCCCGGCATGCCTGATCCCAACCCGCGTACAAAAATTCATGACCTCATTCACACGGTCCGGATCTTCAAACATATTCATAAAAATATCCGTACCCATCAGGTGCAAGGCCAACGTAAAAGGTCCCGTGATCAATCCGTACAAGGCAAGTTCCGGGTATTTTTTGCGTAACTGGGAGGCAGCTTCCAACTCAACAGGGAAGCGACCGTCTGTTTTAACCGGTAATTGCAGTTCACTCAGCTTCACGCCTTCAGCCAATGGATGCGAGATCACAGCCGGCGGATTTTCTTTACTCCAGGCAAGTCTGCAACCAAGGATCTCTGCTTCGATCTGAAGGTCAAATACCACAGGAATACCATCTGGCTTATACATTTCAACGGCCTTGCTGATGCCCCCGACAATATTTTTTGAAGATTTCAGATAGGCTTCTGCGTCCACGCCAATGAGCTTACCACCATGAACACCCACAAAAGGAACCCATGGAGCATGTTCAGTCTCTTCGAGTCTGAAAGCACGTTCCAGTAATTTTAACCCTTCCATCAATTATGCAGATTTCCTGTTTAAAAATTCGACGAGACCCTGAGGATCAGCAGAATAATGATCTGCACCTATTTTGCTGCAAAAATCCGTATTTACCGGTGCCCCGCCTATAACAACCATCGTCCCGGGAATTGCTTTCTTGACCTCTTCAGTGATACGCTGCATATTGACCATCGTTGTGGTCAACAGGGCGGACAAACCGACAACGGCTCCCGGATTTTCCTTGACTGCAACAATGAATTTTTCAGCATTCACGTCGGTTCCCAGGTCGATTACTTTGTAGCCGCTCCCCTCAACCATCATTCCAACCAGGTTCTTGCCAATATCATGCAAGTCACCCTGAACGGTCCCGACAATAAAGGTTCCCTTCTGTTTGGCTGCGCCTGATAAAAAATGAGGCTTAAGGTGGATCATAGCCGTACTCATCGCCTTGGCCGACATGAGCACCTGAGGAACAAACACCTTGTTCTCACGAAATTTAATGCCCACCCGTTCCATGCCGGGCATCAGGCCCTTAGAAAGAACATCCTGCGGATTAATTCCTTCATCCAGCGCTTTGCGGGTAATTTCGTCAGCTCCCTCCTGCCCTTTCATCTGAGGGGGATAAGGAGATGCTAAGTTGATCTTGCCAAATTCAATACATTCAGCGAGTTTAGTTAAAAGTTCATTCATTGTTATTGGTTTTTCAGGAATTTAATTTCAAAAGTACCCGCTAAATAATTTTCAAAAAATAGTAATTTTTGTGATAAAGATGGATTATATTACTTTCCTAAAATAAAACCAACATGATCATCAGAAAACGCTTCTATAAATTTCCGTCTTACCTGATCGAAGAACAGAAAAACAACCCGCTAACCAGGGATCTTTATCTGTGTGAACTGGCTGAAATTCTGGTTAGGCGGGAAACACTCTGGTCTGAAAATATTAAACTGGAGGATCACTTATTAATTTACTGTACAAAAGGAGAAGGGATCATCCAAATCGCGAACGATCTCATTCCTTTCAGTCAGAATCAGTACTGTATTATTCCTCAGGGCTTTGTTCTTAAAGTTCAAACCGGGCAGACCGATCCATGCATTTTCATGACCTGTAAGTTCAACGGAGACAAAAGCAGGATCATGGAAAAAGATTTCACTGTAGTACGGGACCTGATTCCCTCTGTCAATAATAGAGTTGCCAACCGGATGATGCTATTCGACGAGTTGTTCAACAACCTGACAAAAGGTTTTTACAATGCAAATTATCCGTACATTAACCTGTGTTTTGGCCATCTGCTGGCAACCTTTATATATGCCAGCCGAACCAGCGATGATCTGATGGAGGAACAAAACCCCGGTATCAGCCGTTCGATCCAGTTCATGGAACAAAGCCTGAATAAAAAAATCACCCTTGATGATCTCGCCAATGAAGCGGGTTATTCTCCTTCTTATCTGACTACTCTGTTCAGGAAGAAAACCGGCTACAGCCCGTTGAGCTACTTCTCGCATTTAAAAATCAGCAAGGCTTGCGAATACCTTGATTTCAGCAAGCTAAAAATTAAGGAAATTGCCTTCCTCATGGGTTACTCTGACCCGTATTATTTTTCCAAAGATTTCCAGAAAAAGATGGGACTCTCTCCCCGTAATTATAGGAAAAGGGTGATTGGTAAAAAGTAAACCTACCGGCAGTCAGGTAATGAGCCCCATCATTCCTGTCAGATATTTTACATAGGCACCGATGATTACGAATAATCTATTCCTATCTCACATATTAATTGTTGCATCGCTCGTTCAGTTTGATCACCATCCCGGATTTTGTTTCAGATTGCCATTCATGAATATTTCGGATTGTGGTATTGGGTAAAGATACATTTTATCATCCCATACCCGGTTCTGGACTTCCTGCTTGGTGTACTGATAGCCGCTGCCATTTTTATCGATCGAGATCCCGTTAATTGTTTTTACTGATTCGCCCGTTTTCCAACGGCGAATATCCCAAAAACGTTGGTCTTCAAAAGCCAGCTCGACCCGACGTTCGTTCCGTATCCGGTCTCTGAAAGCCTCCCGGCTGTTATCACCGGTAATAGCAGGCATTTTCGCATATACGCGGATCCTGTTCAATGCCTCGCGTGCCGATAACATATAGGTACCATCTTTATAATCGGGTCCTTTCCATTCATTCAACGCTTCGGCGTAATTGAGCAAGATCTCTGCATAGCGAAATAAGACATAGTGATGAGGTTTCTTTACCGGGGTTGTTGGATTTAATGAAACTGTTTCATCAATATATTTCTTCAGGTAATAGCCCGTTAAGGTCGCTCCATTAATCGGCAGTCCATTTTTACCACCGTTAAACGTTTCAACGGTTATCCCCATCAGGGTAGAACCGTTGTATGCAATTGTTTTATAAAAGCGTGGGTCCCGGTTTAGGTAAGGGTTAGCGGCATGTGCGGGGTTATTCCAGTCGAAAGGGGTACCATCCTTCATTTCAAAGGCATCGACCAAATTCTGGGTTGGCGTGTTCCCGCTATTCCCCCCTTCAAACCCGATAGGCAGGTTTCTGGCTTCAAAATCGTTGCTATTGCCATTTCTCCGTTCAAAAATAAGTTCTTTGGCGGTCAACACATTATTCCCGTTACTGAACAAATTCACATTAGACACCAGGCTATACCAATTTCCCAAATCTGCTTTTGAAATCAGGTCCCCGGCAGCTTTCGCGGCAAGGTCCCATTTCGAGGCATCATTGGCTTGATTATGCAAAGGGCTTGCCGCATATAAAAGAACACGCGACTTGAGCGCTAAAACAGCCCCCTGAGTAGCCCGACCGGTTTCCAGGTAAAAGCTACGGTATGAAACAGGTAAAAATGGCGCTACTTCATCACACTCCTTTACTATAAAACTGACCACATCGGGAAAGGACGACTTTTGAATTTCATTAATTTCATCTGTTTGATACGATCGTGTCAGTATAGGAATATCGCCATACCTCCTGGCTAGTTCGAAAAAGAAAAAAGCCCGCAGAAATCTCACCTCGTATGGATATATTTTTGCTTTTGCCAAATCATCCTCATAATTTTCATTATACTGAAAGCGCTCAAGCTTCTCCACAGAATAGTTCTCCAGAAAAACATTCGCCGAGCGGATGGCGCGATAATAAAAATCCCAGTTGCTGTCAATTGTATTGATCGGACTCCAGACATTATTGTATATATCGTATACCTGGTTGTTTTGCCATGTATAGACGGCATTATCGGTAGCGGCTTCACGAAGAGCACCATCCAACACTCCATATTCATTTTGTAACTGCCCATAAATGTTCGTCACATTCTTACCCAATTCGTCAAAGTAGCCGTATGCAAAATCCTTTGATTGTCCGGTTGCTTCGTCGAAATCAAGATAGTTGCAACCGGATAAGGCTATCATCAAAGAAACAGCGGTAATATACTTTTTGAACATGTTTATTGATTTTTAAAAGTTAATTTTCAATCCAAGAAATAAAGTAGTTAAGTCGGGGTATCCGACGCTCAAATTTTCCGGACTCAGGTATTTTACATGGTCTAATGAGAAGAGATCGTTCGCACGGGCATATATTTGACAGTTTTTCAGTTTAATCTTGTTTGTTAAGGATTGAGGGAAATTGTAATATATATTCAGATTCCTGAGAGTTACATAGGATCCGTCTACAAGCCATTGCGTACTGTATCTGAAATTATTGGCATTTTCGAGTGTCGATAATCTTGGAAGGTTCGCAGTCTCCTTCGTAGTTTCGGTCCATCGGATATTGTCATGCAGGTACCATTCAGAAATATTGGTGTTGTTTCTCAATGGCCAATAAACACTTGCCGTATTAAGTACCCGGCTATAATTGGTTACTCCCTGGAAAAGAACATCCACCCCAAATCCCTTGTATTCAAATCCTAATTTTAAACCAAAATAAATTTCAGGAATCGTTGTCGAATACCCTTGTGCGACGTCATCATACTGATCGATCACATGGTCATTGTTTTGATCTTTATACTTAATATCCCCTGGCCTTACCCCCGAGAATTTCTGTGCCGTACTATTGTTAATGTCGTCCCAATCACTAAAATATCCAATCGCTTCCAAACCAAAAAATTGTCCAACCGGCTTGCCTTTTCTTGAAAGATAATCATAGGGCTTATAACCTTCATAATTTTCAACAATATTGGATTTTACAAACGAATAATTTCCTTGTACATAGTATTTTAAAGCCCGTGTATTCTCATTCCAGGTCATGGACAATTCATATCCTTTATAATCGTTTACTCCCTCACAAATATCGGGAAGGGGAATACCAATCGCCGAGGAAACAGTCGTACTGCTATTGACTAAGATATCGCTGCGCCTTTCATAAAATACATCAGAGGTGAAAGAGAGTTTATTGAAAAGCTTCAGATCCAGACCCAGATTGTATTTATCTCCGGTTTCCGGGTTTAACTTCTTCATAGCCAGAGGCCCCTCTTTCATTCCGCCATAGGCTACATTCCCGTCTTTAAAATAGTACCCGCTTCCTCCGATCCAAAACTGTCTGTCAAGTTCATAATTCAGGTTATCCAGTCCGGATTTTCCCCATGAGACACGAAGTTTAAGCAAATCAAATGCTTTTGACGTAAAAAAGGACTCGTTGGAAATGAGCCATCCAACCGAAACTGCCGGATAGGTACGGAATTGATCTCCCTGACTTAAAACACTTGTCCCATAATGATTTACGACCACGTCAACCAGATACCGGTTCTTGTAGTCGAAGCCGAATGTTCCTAAAAGGTACTGCCTCTTTCTGGTCGTGTTTCTGCCGGAAGGAATCAGTGACTCTTGTTTGTACATCGCGCTTATATTCAATACATTATCACCAAAACATTTGTTGTATGCTATTTTAGCCTCTGCGCCGGAGCGGATGTATTGATCAGAAAGCGAACTGCTGTAAGTAAGGGCGCTTTCATCACCAAACACAGCAGAATTTTTTGTTACTGTTCCTGAGACCGGGTCTGTTACCGGTGTGTTTACTTCATAAGCGTAACTCTTTTCCTGACTTTCTGCATAGGTTGCATTGTTATCATATGAAACTGACGCCTCTGCGCTTAAGCCGGTTACAACCATCGAAAGGTCTTGTATAATACGCATATCCGATTGAAGCATTCTCTTGTTGTTTTTGGAGTAACCAACACTTGCGATATTGGCAATTGGGTTGGTTTTATAGATGTTATTACTGCCCCAGAATCCGTTTTGTGTGAATACAGGAAAGGCAGCAGAAGGGATGCCAACCATATTGCCGTAAATAGCCGCATCGGATGAATTGGGTCCTTTGTTTTCGCGAAGCATTCCCAACATGGTTAATTTCACAAGAGTGGTTTTAGTAGCGTTGATATCCAGATTAGTACGGATATTAAGACTGTAGTTTTTCTCCTGTGTTGAGAAACGTCCGTCATATTCAGTGTATTTTTGATCAAGTATGCCGATATCGTTCTTGTAGTTTATCACACTAAAATAACGGATTCGTTCTCCTCCTCCGGTAAATGTCATGTTTAGCTGATGATTTTTACCGGACTCGCCCAATCCTTCTTTCATCCAGTCCACATTTGGATACAGGTCAGGATCACCGGTTCCCGAAGCAAAAGCATCCAAATCAGCAGTACCGTAGCGGGCAGGTAAGCCATCGTAATACAGGGCTTCGTTTAACGCTTTAGCATATTCGGAAGCATTGGCCATTCTCGGAAGGTGAATGGGCAACCCAATGCCCTGTTTATAATCCACAGTAATTTTCTTTGCATGGTAACTTCCCCTCCTGGTAGTGACAACGATCACTCCATTTGCTCCGCCGGCTCCCCAAAGCGCAGTGGCTGCAGCGTCTTTCAGCACGCTGATGCTTTCGATTTCTTCCTTTGCCAAATACTCCCAGGGCCTGGGAAACCCATCGACTATAATCAGGGTGGAATATTTTTGCCCCCGGATAGCCAGAGGGGTGACCCCCATTAGTGCATCTGAAACAGCGACTGAGGCATCCTTACTGATTTCATTCGCATCAATAGTAATAACAGCCTGTGTTTTACGCGTTTCTGTTACCTGGGCGTTTCCCATATTCACGATCTCATCGGATCTGTCCAGTTCTATTTCAACTTCGCTGTCCCCTTTTATCTTCATCTGTTTGCTTTTAGCGTCGGCATAAACGACCTCAATTACATCCGCTTTTAAAGTATTCAGCATAAATGTGCCGTCTTCCTTGGACAAAGTGTTATTTGACGAAATTCCAACTTCATATATTAAGGCGCCGGCAACGGGCTGACCAACTTGGTCTTTGACTTTTCCGGTTATTTTTTTCTGGGCATTTGACGTAAAAACTAATCCTACAACAAATCCCAGTATATATATCGCTTTTTTCATGTTTATTCAAGATGAGTTTGTGAAAAAATTATCTGCTTACCAACCCGGATTCTGAATCAATCCATATTTCTTGTTGACCTCAGCAACAGGAATAGGATGAAGAAAATAATGGTCATCCCAGTTTAGGGCCGATGGCCTATTATTGGTGACTGACTTTTGAGCATAGGTATAGGTAGACCCTGTTTTGGTAATCGTTAATCCTCTGGGTGAATAGGTTGTTTTCCAAATGTCACTTCGTTTCCATCGATTCAGGTCAAAAAAACGAACTTCTTCGTAGGCTAATTCAAGAACACGTTCCCGAAGCAAAGCCTCTCTGAAATGTTCTTTATCTAATCCGGAAGTCAAATCCGGCATACCGACCCTTTGTCTGATCATATTGACGTACGGGTAAGCTTCGGCGGTTCTGTCCATTTCATTTAAAGCTTCCGCGATACTCAAATAAATTTCAGGTAATCGCAAGATCGGCCATTCATAAAATTTACCGATGTTTGTTGACAAATCCTGTATGAATTTGCGGATATTAAATCCTGAATTTTTTATCATAACATATAGATTATACTCCCGCCCGCCAACATAGCATTCAGCTTTTCTGCCCGCATAACTATCCTCATTGATAACACAGGTTTCATACAAGCGGGGATCACGGACCGGTTTCCCGTCTTTAAAAAACGGATTGGCGGCGTGTTCAGGATTATTCCAGTTGAAATCTGTTCCATCGGCCATAGGGAACATATCCACCAGGTTAAGATTAGAGGTTGCAACACCGTACTTTAGTTGAGAAAATTCAACCAGGCTGGCACTATAGGTAACATGCCATCTTGAAGAAATCAGGATTTCACCATTGTTGCGATTAAAATGGCCGGCCTGGAAATCAGCTCTGGGATTTCCGGTTTTAACCAAATCATATTGACCATTTTTTTCCTTTTCCCGCATAAAGTCTAAACCCGCGTCAAGTGCCCTTTGCCAGCGCGCCTGATCCTTATTGCCATACCATACATATTTTTTTTCTGCGGCTTCTCCGGCTGTATAAGCCTGATCATTATTAAACAACGGGCTTGCAGCAAATAACAATACCCTTACTTTCAGAGCCATCGCTGCGGCCTTGGTCATCCGTCCGTCATCAGCCGCGGCTACGTTCCAGGGCAGTACGGCAGCAGCTTCATCTATCAGAGCAACAATTTGATTCACATACTCTTCAACCGTTAGTCGTTCAGTAGCAAAGTTATCCTGCGGCTGATAAGAATTGCTGATCCACGGCATTCCACCATAATATCGCAGCATGTTTGAATTATGATAAGCGATGATTAATTTAGCTTCAGCTTTGCGAATATCCTTTTCGTCTTGAGTCATATCGGGAACCCGGTCCACATTTTCGATGAACAGGTATGCTCTCCTGATCCCGCTGCACGGGCCGCGCCCGGAATCATCATCATCAAGCCGGTAAGCCAGGTTCCGCCCCCCTGTTGAAGAGTTACTGGTTCCGAAATAATCCACTATCCCTCCGGACTTGGGACTATCGGCCAGATCGGTAATCGATTCCAGCATACAGTATTTAAGCCGTCCAAGCACCGGCAATCCCTCGGGAAGCGACCGATAGACCTCGGCTAAAGCTTGTTCCGCATACACCTTTTTTGAATAAACTTCATCCATACTAACATCGGTACTGGTTCTTTTTTCAAGGAAGTCATTGCCAAATTTAAAGTCCTCGCATCCGGAAAGTAATATGAGGACAAGAGACGTGAATGTGATATATTTTGTCAGTTTTTTCATTTTATTCCCTATTAAAAAGTAATGTTCACTCCCAAATTATAGATCTTCACAATGGGGTAGGTATCCTGAGAATTTGGGTTGCTCTCCGGATCCATTAATTTGAATTTATCGAAGGTCACCAGATTATACCCCGTTAACTGAATCCCCATTTGGGAAATGCCAAGTTGTTTTAAAATGCGCTTATTCGAGAAATTATAGCCCAGGCTGACGTTTTTAAGCCGGATATAGGATCCATCGCGGATAAACAGAGTGGAGGTCCTGTAGTTATAGGACATGCTCACCGCAGAGACACGGGGCATTGTGGCAGTTTCTGCTGTTTCAGGGGTCCACCGTTCATCGGCATGAAATTGGAATAATCCCCGGGCTTCACCTCCAAAAGGTTTACTGATATAGTCTGCAATCAGCAACGAGCGTTGTGCGGCCCCGGCCCAGTTCATCGTGAGTGTAAAGCCATGGCTGCTTATTCCATAGTTTAAACCAGCGACATACGCGGGCCGGTTCGGATTTCCAATATGAGTCACATCATCCGGAGTAATAAAATCATCGTCGTTCAAATCCTTGTATTTTACATCACCAGGATACACAGGCTGCTTTGGATCAGGTAAACCGCTGACCAGTGTTCCGTTTTCGTCAAAGTCTCCTGCGTTATAAAAACCTTCAGCAACATATCCGAACCGTTCGCCAACCGGACGACCGGTCCTCCACATGTAAGGTTCATTTGGCTCCACCTCATCGTGAAAAATAATTTTGTTTTTAGCGTAAGACAAGTTACCAGTGATCCAATAGTTCAGCCTTGGCCTGTTTTGAGACCATTTTACTTCAATTTCATATCCCTGATTATCGACTTTACCCATGTTCACAACAGGTAAAAGACTAGAGGTCAACGCGGTAATAGCTGGAATTGTACTCCGGTTAATCAGGATATCTTTACGCTGTTCCCTGAAAATATCGGCAGTAATTTTCAAACGGTTACCTAAAAAGAAAATATCAACCCCCGCGTTTTTCTTTAGCGATGTTTCCCATGTGACATCAGGATTTCCGAGCCGTTTCTCCACTGCCCCGTACATCATATTGGGGGAATCGGTCCCAAAATTATACCCGTGAGGATATCCGCCGTTATTGTTATGACTGCCTAATAAATCGACGCCATAAACATTGGGTAAATACAGGTAGCGGTTCCCGCTCATGTTGTCATTTCCAACTTTCCCAAATGATGCGCGAATTTTCAGATAATCAATAAACTTTTGATTTTTCATGAACTTTTCTTCCGTCAAAACATACCCGATTGAACCGGCCGGGAAAATGCCAAACCTTTTACCAGGTGCAAAATTTTCGGAACCATTATACCCGATATTGAATTCCGCCATGAATTTCGACTTATAGTCATACGTTTGACGGCCTACTAACCCCACATAAGCTGTTGGGAGTTCGGGGAACTGCGAAGGATAATATTTTTTGTTCTGGTTATAAAGAAGAAGTGTGCCCAGGTTGTGATTGCCAAACTTCCGGTTATACCTGATGCTGACTTCAAAGTACCAATCTCTGGCTTTATCATTTTCTTCGGAATAACCCAACTCTGAGTTCTTGTTGTCGATACGATAAACGATTGACTTGTCAAATTCCGGATCTGTAACAGGCAAGCCTGGATTAGCAAGCGAAGAGGCATAGAAAGGCGTATAACTTTCCACACTGCTGGTTCGCGACTTATCAAAATTATACATCGTGTTGTATGCCCCTTTTATTTCAGCCGATAATCCCTTGGTAAGGAAATCCAGTGTTTGCTTCAGCGAAAGGTCGAGGTTCATTTTATTATTCATACTTGTTCTATAACCCTTCCCATAATAGTAAAATAACGGATTTCCCAATTTTATTCCAGGGAAATAGGACTGATCCGTGCATATCAGTTTTCCATCGATAATACCCGGGCTGGAGAATGGTGTGGACCAATTGGTATTATACCAAATATTATTAACAGTAGTAATAGGTTCACGTGTATTACCAATTATCCCGCCAATATCTATTCCCAGGAGAGTAGTCGGCGTAATATCAATATCAAGGTTAGTTCGGTAATTGTACCTCTTATATTTATAATTGTTGTCGTAATCAAGTCCCTCCAATTGCTTAAAAAGACCATTTTGGAAAAGAAATCCCATCGATATAAAATACCTCACTTTTTCTGTTCCACCCGAAATATTTATATTATGCTGAGTCTGAATTGATCTTTTACTCATAAGATATCTTCGCCAATCCACATTGGGGTACATGATTGGTTCGTCTCCGAGCCTGAACCTCTCAAGGGTATAATCATCGAAGGAAAGAACGCTCTTTCCGTCATTTCTATCCATTTCGTTCATGACAGTTGCATAGGTATAACTGTCGGCCATATCAAATATTCGGGTCGGGGCATGTATCCCAACCGACGATGTGATCGCTATCTTTGCGGCTCCTTCCACGCCCCGTCTGGTAGTGACCAGTATAACTCCATTCGCACCCCTGACGCCAAATACAGCAGTGGCCGAAGCATCTTTAAGTACGGAGACACTCTCAATCTCATTGGGATCCATTTGGAAAAAAGCACGTTCCACTCCGTCAACAAGAATTAACGGCCGTGATGCGGATTCCGACAAGGAGCCTAAACCCCGGATATAAATGGCCGGATCTTCTTTACCTGGCTGTCCCGAACTTTGAACTGACGATAATCCCGTCAATTGCCCTGCAAGAGTATTTGCAACGCTTGCATTTGGTGAACGAAGTAATGCATCGGTCTGGACGGTAGAAATTGAGCCCGTCAAGGTTTCCTTTTTCTGGACTCCATAACCGACAGCCACCACTTCCTCCAACCCAACGGTTTGCTCTTCAAGTACCACAGTAAAACTGGTTTTGTTGCCAACCGGGACTTCCTGAGTCTCATAACCAACAAATGAAAAGGAAAGGATTTTGGCATCAAGCGGAATCTGAAGAGTAAAATTTCCGTCCGGGTTAGTAACCGTGCCAATGGTGGTGCCTTTTATTATAATAGCAGCACCGGGTATTGGCCATCCTTTACCATCGGTCACCGAACCTTTTATTCCCTTCTTTTGTGGCTGCTCAGCAGGTATGGCTGATATATTTTTTTTTGAGGCAGGCAGGGGTTTGATGATTATTGCCTGATGAACAATTTCGTAGGTTAGATTTGTTCCCTGCAGGCACTGGTCAAGCACCTCTTCTGTTGTCACATTCTCCAGGTTGATATTCAAATCTTTTACTTTACGCACTTCTTCCGTGCTGTAAAAAAAATTAAATTCCGTTTGCTTTTTGATTGACCAGATCACCTGTTCGAGGTCAACCTGACTTAATTTGAGGTTCAACCTGACAGTTTGAGAGTAGCTTAGATTTGTTCCCGCGCTTACCTGTATTGCGCCGGCAACAATAGCAACCCATAGCAGTTTAATCATAATACACCATTTTAACAACATCCTCATAAAATGAGAACGTCTCATGTCCTTTTTTTTCATAAATTTGAAAGTTAGAGTTACAAACTAAAACCTGTGTATGCAGGGTACCCGGCAGGAAGTGTTGCAAGCATTTCCTGCTTTTTTATTCACTAAATTCAGTAAGGATACAATTTGAGATCAAATCACAACTATTCACTAAATAAAATCGTGTTTCCTTTAATCCCGATCTTTACTTTTCCTGTTGAACTGATAATATCGAGGAACTGTCTGATATCGTCATACCGGTTGAGGCTCCCGCTAAACCGGAAATCTTTCACAGACGGGTTCATGTAAATGACTTCTGCCGAATACCATCTCGTCAACGTGATCATGATATCCTCCAACCGGGTGTCAAAAAAGTTCAAACGTCCGTTCTTCCAATCCGTATACAGGCTGACATCTACTGTCCTGACTTCAGTCAGGCCGCTTTTCAGATCCACTGAAGCTTGCTCATCAGGCTGTAACAACCGCGTCTCCTGACTGGCTGCGATATTGATTTTTATACTTCCCTCTACCAGGGTTGTTAAAATTTTTTCCGTATTCCCATAGGCGCTCAGATTAAAAGTGGTTCCTAATACTTCCACGCTCATTCCGGTTGTTTTCACGACAAAGGGTTTATGAGGATCTTTTGCTACGTCAAAATAAGCCTCACCTGTTAATTCCACCTCGCGTGTATTTTCCAAAAATTGTACCGGATATCTCAACTGACTCTCCGCATTTAAATAAACCCGGGTTCCGTCGGCAAGGACGAGTTCATATTCTCCTCCCCGGGGAATCCTGACAGTATTGTACAGGTTCTCCTTGGGGGCTTTGGGGACATTCACCGAATAATTCAGTCCATGCGTATTTTTTTCGATTAGGGTTCCATCTTTTTCTGCAATAGACAACTGACCAGGAGAATCTAAAACTACTGATTTTCCGTTATTTAAAACAAGAACAGCCTGTGGTTTCCCAGGTAAAATTTCAGTAATCCGTGCAACAGGGCTTACTTCCTTTTCCTGCCGGCTAAGGTATTTAAGTAATATGCCGGCGACGACAAGCGGGATCATGATTGCCGCTGCATATTTAAAAACAGTTCTGCGTTTGATGATGGCGCTGGTTCGTTCAATTTTCCTGTTGAGATGATCCCACCCTGTGAAAATATCAATCTGCCGGTATTCTTCGTTTCTTTTTCTGAAGCTCTCAGCATTCTTAATCCGGTGGTAAAGTGCTTTATTTTCCGGCAATTCATTGATCCAGGAAGAAAGTTCCTGTTGTTCAACAGGCGCTATCTCCCCGCTTATCTCTTTGGAAATAAGCTCTGCAATCACTCTATAGCGTTTATACTTATTCATTTACTTCTTCGTTAATCATCTTAATTTCCCGTCAGTTTTGGATAAAACACACAAATACGAAAA
>JBDKTZ010000113.1:0-5604 GCA_039679975.1 Prolixibacteraceae bacterium | reverse complement strand
ATATTTCCGAAAACGAGTACCCCGGAGATCATGTCGTCGAGCCTGACCCCTGCTGCTCCGTTATGGGTTCCGCCGGTAATGTCCGAAAAACGGTTATACCGCACAACGACGCCCCGGTACGAGGGGTGGTACCACATATCGAGCGCGCCCTGATCGTCGGATTCGTCGACGACCTTGCTGATTTCGTTATATTCGATGATGAAGTCGTTTCCCTCCAGGCGCATCGCCGATGACGACGAATGACTGAAGCGGTTGTTGAAGACCCGCATTCCGCATCCTTCCAAATAAACAGCAGGCTCATAGGTTCGTTTAAACAAGGAGAAGTGCTGAACGATGGTGTGACCGATGAAATGATTGGCGGGCTGCAGGCTTTTACGATCTCCTCCTTTCATATCAATTCCACGGAAGCCAAGCGTGCGGATCAGGCAACCGGAAATTCCGTGGCCCGACCCACCCTCAACATGAATACCATCCTGTCCAAAGCCTTCGATCCGGCTATTTTTTATCAGGCAATTTTTCCCTCCTGAAATCAGGACCGCACTTCCCCTGCCCTGCTCAAACGCAAGCCCCTGAAGGGTTACATACGAACAGTCCCTCAGTTCGATCATAAAGGGAGCGCTAAAAAGAGAAAGCGTAACCCTGGCATCTTCCGGGTTCACACCCAGGGGAGGGTACCAGAAAAGCTTGCCCTCTTTCCTGTTCAGATACCATTCGCCGGGCTGATCAATCTCGCAAAACAGGTTCACTCCGAAATAGCGCAGGCTGTCTTTGTATCCAAAACGATGATACGGCTCTGCCAAATGAAGAAGGTCGGAGCCGGAATCTACCCGTTTAACTTTCTGATACTCGTCGGCCCAGTCCCAGAACCAGTATCCTCCCAGGCAAACTTCATTTTCGTAAGCCCAGCGGTCCTGCCGTTGGTCGGAATACTGAAAAACCCCTTCTTTGGTGCCTCTTTTCCCCCGGAAAGTTGGCGGTAATTCGGTGTCACCCTTCACGAGTCCGGCGCGGGTGAATGTGCTGTTGGGCCAGCGGGCCAGCGTCTGTAATTGCTGGTTGCAAAATAATTCAGGGCGGCTGCCCGGCTTTACGGGATCGCCGAAGTCGCGGATGCCGGCGTTTTTCAGGTTGGCCACGTACACTTTATTTCGCGCTTCCTGCGGCAGCATTTTGAGTTTCGACGGTTCCTTCAGCAGTTTCCATTTCTTTAGCCCGCGGCTGCCGGTAAAAACAGGATTCGCTCCATCCATGGCTTTCACAATGAGCGGAGCCTTTTCAGTTCCCGATTCTTCGGAAGTAAAAACCAGCGGTTGTTCAAGCGGATACACGCCGTCTTCAACGATCACGGTAATTTCAGCATCCTTTTGGTTTTGCCGGACCTCCCGGATCAGCTCCTTTACCTTTTCAAAGCTTTTAACCGGCGCGTTTTCGGAGCCGGGGTTCGAGTCGCTTCCACCGGCTGAAATGTACACTTCAACACCCTTGGAATAGCTCGCTTCTGAACTAAAAAGGGAAACAGCAAAAAGAAAAACAGGTACAAGAATGAACTTCCGCTTCATTTCATAAATTTGTTTATCTACAATAAGGTTCATTTTAGCCGACTAATGTTACACAAAATAGTTGAATTAAGCAACCGGAGGTACAGACCCATTAAAGACCGCGGGAATAAGAAGAGACCGATTCCGGAAAATCGGCCTCTTCAGACAGGATTGTACGAATAATCGTTAAACCGTCATTAAAAGTTCGGATTCAGTGAAGTTTCTCTTTCAGGAATTGCAAAGACAAGGTTTTCGTACGGATAGGCAATATCCTGAACTGTATTAAAGGGATTGTCACCCTTTGGGATGGTCATCTTCGTGGCCAGTTGGAATTCATAAATTGCACCTTCGCCCAGCATCTCTTTGATAAATTCCTGGTACACTGCTTTATGATTTGTATTACCCGCGTTGTATCTTCCCGGGTTGGACGGATTTGCCCGATTCCAGAGTTTATTCAACTCATCGGCAGCCAGGCCGGCACTCCCGTTTTTCTGCAGAATCCAGGCTTTCATCAGGATGAGTTCTCCCAGACGGATCAACGGGAATTTCGTCATCGCCGCTCCGGTTGTTAAGCCATTGTCGGGGCCACGAAAGAATTTATCGACATAGATCTGCCTTGTTCCTGCCGTTTTTCTTGGTTCGGCCGCATCTGGTTCATATTCCAGGTATTCTTTCATTTCTTTGTAGAATTGCTCCAGCGTTTTACCCCCCGACAAATCAGGCGCGCCTCCGGGAAGGATCTTCGGTTTAACGATGCTTCGGTTACGAGGATCTCCCTCCGGGAAGCCATAACATGCCCCTTTTGTTACATGAAAGAGCTGCTTAAACCGTAAATCGTTGTGTGCGTCGGCCGTGAACGCAGTGTCTTTGCTGATTGGATCGTTGTTGTAAGGTCTTGCATAGGTATTTCCCCGGTCCGGTTCCATCCATCCGGCTTCTCTCAGAATGTAATAAGAAATTGAGCAGGAGTTCCAGTCAAGGGCAGTCATCGTTGTTAACGGAACACCCGTTACCGGATCAAATAAAAAATTGCCAAAATGATCAGCTCCGTTAAAGTGACGATAGTTAAATCCCACTCCGTGATAATTCAACTGGCGGGACCAGTCCCTTCTGCCGGTGGGATCACCGGTATTGAATTCCCAGATGCTCTCAGCCGGTTTCTCACTCCTGTCGTTACTGATAAATGGCTTATAAATCTCTTCAAGCCTGAATACGCCCGATCCGATGACCTCATCCAGCATCTTTTCTGACTCAGCATAATTGCCCATCACAAAGTAGATCTTAGCCAGCAGCGATTGAGCGACGTACTTGTTGGCCCGGCCGCATTTGTATGCCGATGAGGCACTCCATCCCGCACCGGTAATATCTTCGGGCAGGTTTACAATGGCATCTTTGAGGTCCTGAATAATCTGATTGTAGATCTCTTCCACTGTTCCGCGCCTTAAATCGGCAACAGCCGAGTATGGTTCAGTGGTACAGATGATACCTGGTTTTTGCTTGTTCGCTTCATTATAAGGATGACACCAAATACGGGCCAGAAAATAATACGCGTAAGCGCGGATAAAATAGAGTTCACCGATTTGCCTCTTATAATTCTGGATATAGTCGGGACTTGTCTGACTAAGATTAAAAGGGTTCCCTGCATTCTCCTTATCAAAAGCGGTGCCGGCATTTGCCCCGTATATGGCAATGTAAAGAGTAGACCACAGGTCAGCCATCTGACTTGTCGTATTATCGTCAAACCTGCGCTCATACCAGATGGTGTTGCAGTCATCAAAAAGATCGTTTGAAACTGCCGCGGTTTGACTGCATCCCGACATCATATAGTCGAACGATGCAAAATTCCCCCGGGTACGCCCCTCCCATAATACCGACCGGTAACACTCTGAAACCAGCTGATCTAAAGTAAGTGTCGATGTCCAGGGTTTTTCCTGGGGCCTTGGATTCTCAAAGAAGCGATCGTCGCACGAGAACAACCCAAGGGAAAGAACGAGTAATGTGCCTGCAAATATGTTTTTCATGTGTATATAATTTGTTTTAACAGGATGGAATTTGTTTGCCACGGTTCATCTTCAATTAATTGTTTTAAATGAAACACCGAAGTTTATCGTACGGGGAACGGGAACTACGTTTAATGATTCAGGATCAAACCCTGAATAGTTGGTGCGTACGAAAAGATTGCTTCCGCCCACATAGACCCTGAGGTTATCAATTTTTGCTTTCGCTGTCATCTTTTTCGGGAACGTGTAACCGAGTTGTATATTCCTTAAACGGATAAAATCTCCCCGTTGCAGCACGAAACTGGTATTTTCGATGGTCATGGTATTTCCTCCGGCCGAAGAATTTCCCTGGAGGTCGAACGGCACCTTGTCGTTCTGTGCAATCCGTCCAAAACGTTTATTGTCTCCGGGTTTCTGCCAATAATTACCAATGAGTTCCCTGCCGATGTTCTCCACATCCATAGATACTTTGCCTGCCAGTTTATCATCCATAATCCAGTTCCCTCCCGCGAAGTTGAACTGAATATTCAAATCAAAACCTTTGTAGGAAAAATTGTTAATGAACCCTCCATACCATTTTGGCTGAGGAGTCTTCCCTGATTGGACAAACTTGTTATTTCCGGGATTTGTGCCGATCATTGGGATTTTCGTTCCGGTTGACTGCGTTACATACTCACCGTCCCATTTATCCTTATCCAGTTCTTCTTCCATATAGATCCCTTTTTCCGTATCGAGATGGGAATATTCCGGTAAATAATACGTGTTCAGGGATTCACCCTCCTTGCGGATGTAGATATTATCCTGAACAGCACCCTTCCCTTTTTCCTGGTCGTTCAGTTTTACAATTTCATTCTTGTTTGTACTGATATTGAAATCGGTGGTCCACTTGAACCCGCTTTTAGTACTTATATTGACCGACGAAATATTGAACTCAATTCCCTTGTTACGCAAGTCGCCCACGTTCTTCCAGTTGTAGGCATAGTGGTATCCCATTGAAGGAGGAACCTGACACCTCATAATCAAATCCTTAATTTCCTGTAAATAGACGGCGAACGAGCCATTTATGCGATCATTCAGAATTCCGAAGTCAAATCCGACGTCATATGAAGAAGTCGTTTCCCATTTTAAGTCAGAGCTGCCTGAAGGGCCCCAGTTTTGGCTGGAGGTAATGGTCGAACCGGCCCAATGCCTGTCATTTAGAATACTCCATGACATAATCAGCATATCTGAAGTCATGTTGGTATTTCCTGTAGTACCATAACTTCCTCTCAATTTCAGGTTACTTAGCCACTTCATGTTTTCCATGAATTTTTCTTCGCTCACAACCCATCCTAAGCCTGCAGCAGCAAAGGGAGCCCAACGATTGTCCCTGCTTAATGCAGAATGCCCGTCATAGCGAACGCTTCCGTTAAAGATGTATTTCCCTTTGTAGGCATAATTGCCCCTTAAGAAGAATCCTGCCATGGACAGATCATTTCCCCGGTGACCGTCAGCTGTCATTGCCAATGATTTATCCGGATTAATCAATTCAGGATATGCAGTAGCCACATTTAATCCCCCTGCTGAACGGAAATAGCTGTAGTTTTTTGTTGCCTCGCCGCCTGCAGTAAAATTCATGCTGTGGTTTTCTGCGAAAACACGCGTATAATTGACCGTCCCATTCCAGGTAAATACCGCGCGGTTTACGGCCCTTTCCTGAGCCTCACTGAGGTTATTAGGCGACAGTAGGCCGGATCGCCAGTAAGAGCTGTTTGTATACGTGACATCCGTACCCGCTTCACCCCTGAGCGTTAATCCTTTTACCGGAAGATTGATTTGCAGGTACGTATTGGCAAGAGTCCGGAAATCGCCGGTGCTATTGCGGATGAGTTTTGGATCGTGGTAAGCTGCGGCGTTGAATCCGCTTTCAGGAAACCAATATCCGGAAGCACTGTTCTGATCATAGAGTTTAAAAAAGGGAGGCATTGCGAACCATTGGTCCCAACCTCCGGCCAATTTGCCGGAACCGGTCCGGACGCCATTTGAATTCATGTACATCAGGTTCGCATTTGCACCAAATTCCCAGA
>JBDKTZ010000496.1:0-1752 GCA_039679975.1 Prolixibacteraceae bacterium | reverse complement strand
TTTATTACGCTCTTTTCCGCGATTTTGGTCGCTGATTCGCATGGCATCCAAAGGCTGATATGCGATCATTTCATCAAAGACCAGGTATTTCTTTGTATCCGGAAGGGGAGATCACCACCTGTTTAACGCTGGTGCCAAAAGAACAAAACCAATTTTTGAGAATTAGCTGAAAGAACTGCGAGGCTTATTGCGGAGCTTTTGGAGCCATGTATGACTGTTTCCAGTAATCTCAGAGAACGACAGACAGGAAAGCTGAGCGCATCAGTCGCGTTTGGACGGTGCGGATTATCACTGGTTATTTCGAATCATAAACAACATAAATCATAAAACAATGAAGTATTTTATACTATCTGCAAGTATATTCCTGGTCATGATCAGTGCCGGGTATGCGCAAAAGTCAAAAACAGACGCCAATGTAATCGGTGATGTCCGGTGTGACGGTGAACATGTTCCTTTTGTCAACATCACGGTCGACGGAACGACCATCGGTACGGCCACAGACGCAACCGGGCATTACCAGTTAATTAATTTGCCCGTAGGCGATTTAACCCTCCGGGTAAGCGGAATTGGTTATAAGAGTACTGTCCAAAAGATTAATGCAGAAGCGGGAAAAACGCAGGAGGTCAATTTCCGGATTGAGAAGGATGTGTTGAATATTGAAGGCATAGTAGTGACAGCCGATCGCAACCAGACCAACCGGGCAGAAGCCCCGGTGGTGGTCACGACCATTTCGCCCAGGCTGATGACTATGACCCAATCGGTCAATATTGCTGAAGGACTGTCGTTCACTCCCGGATTACGGACCGAAACAGACTGTCAGAACTGTGGCTATACGCAACTGCGGATGAACGGAATGGATGGGCCCTATACCCAGATCCTGATGAACAGTCGTCCGGTATTCAGCGGATTGGCCGGCGTTTACGGGCTTGAACTGATCCCTGCCAATATGGTCGAGCGGATGGAAGTCGTTCGTGGCGGGGGTTCCGCTCTTTTTGGAGGGAATGCCATTGCCGGAACGGTCAATATCATCACCAGGGAACCCAGCCGGAACACATTCAACATGGATGGACGGATCGGTGTGACCGGGATCGGAGGTGAAGACGGGACCGATCAGGCAGTAGACAAGCAATTTAACGTGAATGCATCGGTGGTTACCGATGATCGTAAAACCGGCGGGTACATTTATACCATGCTCCGTAACCGGGATACCTACGATGCCAACGGCGACGATTTCAGCGAGATGGTGGAGATGGAAAACACGACTTTTGGGGTCAGCCTGTTTCATAAACCAGGTGAAAAGAGCAAGATCTCTTTGGACGGTTACCGGATCAGCGAATACCGAAGAGGTGGAAATAAGTTGGATCGTCTCCCGCACGAGGCCGACATCGCGGAGCAGCTCGATCACCTGATCACCGGCGGAAACCTTTCCTATGACCTGTTCACGAACGGAAGTTATGACAAACTTAGTGTTTATGCTTCGGCCCAGCATGTAAAACGCGATTCTTATTACGGCGCTCAACGAGACCCGAATGCCTACGGCGATACCAGAAACCTGACCTCCTCGGTGGGTGCCCAGTACAGCTTGAGTTCCTCCCGGTTTTTATTTGCTCCCTCGTCAACCGTTTTCGGAATTGACAATACCAACGATTATTTGAAAGACGTGAAGTTGGGCGCCAATGGTGATGAGAATACGACACTTACCAGGCAATCCGTCAATACCCTGGGTTCATTCCTTCAGCACGACTGGAAATC
>JBDKTZ010000335.1:0-3810 GCA_039679975.1 Prolixibacteraceae bacterium | reverse complement strand
AAAGGTTCTCGACGAGAAGGAAACATCGCTTGGACAGGAATTACCGAAATTCCGGGAACAACTTTCCGCACTTAAACAAGAGAAGGAAACTGCTGAAAAAGCGAAAGAAGGAAAGAAAGAGGAGGAGGTTTCCCAGGATGAAAAAGAAAAACTGGAAGATTTAGATAAAAAGATCGCTGCAGTTGAAGAAGAAAAGAGAAAGAAACTCGAATCATTTGGAAAAGGAAATAAGCTTGCCCGACAACTGGTCGATCTGGCACTTCTGGCCAATGGCATGCTGAAGGGAGAAGACCTGGACAAGTTTGTTCGCCGGAGTGTGGAATTGATCAAATAAAATTAACGCAAAGGCGCAAAGAAATTAATATAATTAATGACCACAGAGTGAATAAATCTGTGGTCATTTTTTCATAAAGAATTTATCAAAAAAAACCACAGACTTTGAATCTGTGGTTTTTTAGCGTCTTTGAGTTAAAAATTTCTCTTATCCTAAATATGATTTCAGTAATTTACTTCTGGAAGTATGCCTTAATCGGCGAATCGCTTTTTCTTTGATTTGACGAACCCGTTCGCGGGTTAATCCAAAACGTTCTCCAATTTCTTCTAGCGTCATTTCCTGGCATCCAATTCCAAAAAACATTCGGATAATATCACTTTCACGTTCCGTCAGCGTGGCCAGCGAACGTTCAATTTCCCGGGCAAGAGACTCCATGATCAAGTTACGGTCTGCATTCGGAGAATCGTTGTTGGTCAGCACGTCAAGAAGACTGTTATCTTCGCCTTCCACAAAAGGCGCATCAACCGAGATGTGACGGCCGGAAACCCGCAGGGTATCGGCAACTTTTTCCGCAGGCAATTCCAGTGATTCAGCCAGTTCTTCGGGAGATGGCTTTCGTTCATGCTCCTGCTCAAACTTGGAATAAGCTTTATTGATCTTATTTAAAGAACCCACCTGATTCAGCGGCAGTCGAACGATACGGGATTGTTCGGCCAGAGCCTGAAGAATAGATTGACGGATCCACCATACCGCATATGAAATAAATTTAAATCCCCGGGTTTCGTCAAATTTCTCCGCTGCCTTGATCAAACCAAGGTTTCCCTCATTGATCAGGTCCGGCAAGCTAAGCCCTTGATTTTGGTATTGCTTGGCCACCGAAACAACGAAACGCAAGTTGGCGCGGGTCAGCTTCTCCAATGCCGCCTGATCCCCCTTTTTAATTCGCTGCGCTAATTCCACTTCCTCCTCAACCGTGATAAGTTCTTCTTTCCCAATCTCCTGCAAGTACTTATCCAGTGAAGCACTTTCCCGGTTGGTGATAGATTTTGTAATCTTTAATTGTCTCATATACCCTTCTAAAAAATCGTGCAAATATAGACTTTTATGGTCAGTAATTCAAATATTACTGACCTGAGACGGAGAACGTTTTTAAAATGTTAATTTTGGGTTATCAGTTTCCTGAGCCAAATACAAAATAAGCACGCTCACCATTTGGATAAACTCCTTCAATCAGGATGCCTCCGTCAGCTCTTCTTATGAGCCCTTCAAAATCATTAACTCCATTGACGGGCTGCTTGTTCACATGTGTGATAATAAACCCGCTCTTTAGCCCGGCATCCTTCAATTTTCCCTGATTGAGCTCAACAATTTTTATACCATGATTGATACGAAGTTTGTTTTTCTCATTATCTGTAACAGTTCCAAATTTGGCGCCCAGGAAGTCATCGTCGTCAGCCTTCATGATTTTCGTGTCACCGTGCATGTTACGGAGCGTTACTTTAAATTGTTTCGCTTTGTTATCTCTTTTTATCAAAACATTCACCTGGTCTCCCGGGTTGTGTTTACTGATTTGTTCCTGCAGCTGGGCTGGAGAGTTAACAGGCACGTTGTCGATACTTAAGATGACATCACCTTCTTTAATTCCTGCTTCAGCAGCACCACTGCCAGGTGTTGTACCCCCTACGAATACCCCTTCAATTTTATCCAGGTTGTAATCTTTCGCGATTTTCGCAGTCACCTCACCGATGCTGACTCCCAATATCGCTCTTTGGACACGTCCATATTGTTTCAGGTCCGAAACAACCTTTTGAACGATGCTGGACGGCAAAGCAAAAGAGTAGCCGGCATAGGATCCGGTTTGAGAGGCAATTGCCGTGTTAATACCAACCAGTTCACCATTCATGTTGACCAACGCTCCGCCGCTGTTTCCCGGATTAACTGCAGCATCGGTCTGAATGAACGCTTCGATACTCATATCGGCTTGATTAATACCGATATTCCGGCCTTTCGCACTGACGATTCCTGCCGTGACCGTCGATGTCAGGTTAAACGGATTACCTACTGCCAAAACCCATTCTCCCAGTTTCAACATTTCTGAATTCCCGAATTTGATGGTCGGCAGATTATCAGCATCTATTTTCAAAAGCGCGAGGTCGGTTGTTTCATCGGAGCCAATTACTTTCGCTTCAAACTCACGCTTGTCATTTAAAACGACTTTTACCTTTTCTGCGTTATCAATGACATGATTGTTGGTGACAATATACCCGTCTGATGAAAGGATTACGCCTGAACCGGCACCTTCCCTGAGTTGCGGCTGCTGCTGATAACGGTCGCCGTAAAACCAGTCAAAAAAGGGATTACCATAAGAAATATCCACCTTTGTCATTACTTTCACGTGAACCACTGCATGTACGGTGCTTTCAGCAGCATAAGTCAGATCAGGAGCTTCACCCTGTGGAGCGGAAGGCATACTGGTGTATGTCAAACCTGGATTTTGACTGACCGAAACAACCCGGGAATCGTCAAAATATTGTGTATAAGCCCAAAGAGCGATAAAAGCACTGCTCAGCGCAATAACTACCATCAAACTTATTTTCTTAAAATTTTTCATTGTTTCCATTTTAAAATTTCTTTTTAAGTGGATGTTTTTATTTTTTACAAAGATAACGCATAAAGAATGCCAGATTTTGGGCGGTTTTTCTTTCATTTATAATGTTTAACAAGATTTAACAGGCAACAGGGTTATTTGTAGGGTATCATACAAATTTTTCGAAATAAAGTTGGCAGCTTACTGACATATTTTCATTAATTATGTAATTTCGCAAAGATTATTTATCAGATAAACTTTCTAATCAATCCTGACTTGAATATTCCATTTGATCAAATGAAAGAGTTTAGACATGGAGGTGTAACTGATTCTATCAGGAAGATCATTATCGTTTCCACTATTGCCATTACCATTGGTGTGACCTCAATGGTAAGTTTTCAATATCTTGAGTTATTCCGGAAGATTGGCCTTCAGCAACATGAAAACCTGATCAATAAACAAAAAGATTTCATTAAAGACCTGATTTCCATTGAAATTGATTACATCTCCGGCGCAAAAGATCAGTTTGATACCCGTATAGCAGGTGAGCTTTCGGAAAACGTGTGTTATGCTTACAACATCGCTGAAAAATTATACAATAACTGTAAAGGGAAGATATCCGAAAAGGCGATCAGGGAAATGATCATTTCAGCAGTCTCTGCCTTTAAATGTGCGCAGCCTTATGCCCATGTATTTATTAATGATTTGAACGGAAATGGTGTATACTATTCAGGCAACCCCGAGCGCAGCGGAGTGAACCTTCTCAATTCTATGGATTCGGAAGGAAATTTTGTTGTTCGAAGTGAACTGGCATTGCTGAAAGAAAAAGAAGAGGGGTTTATTTGGTACGAAGTGAACAAAAAGCCGGGTAAAAAGACTTTGGGTCACAAAAAGGTGGCCTTTGTAAAAAAGTTTGCGCCGTTAAACTGGTATTTTGGTTCCAAATGTT
>JBDKTZ010000315.1:0-2525 GCA_039679975.1 Prolixibacteraceae bacterium | reverse complement strand
CCTGTCCGTTACTACGTTTTTGGTTTAAGGAAAATTATTACCTAGCCTTTTCACTATTTATCCTTATCATCCGCCTCTTTGCCTGAGTATAGCAAAGGAATTTTTTCGTCATTCAAAAAACCAGTATATGAATTTTATTCTGCTTGTTGTCGTTATTTTAACTGCCTTCGCTTTTGTTTCGATTGCGCTGTTAGCAGCAAAAATGATATCTCCGCGGTCGTATAATCCGCAAAAGGAGGAAGCCTATGAATGTGGCATCCCCACACGGGGCAAGTCATGGATGCAATTCCGCGTGGGTTATTATTTGTTTGCCATTTTATTCCTGATGTTCGATGTGGAAACCGTGTTCCTGTTCCCCTGGGCTGTCATTGTAAAAGACCTGGGCGTATCGGGGTTGATCAGCATTCTGTTCTTCCTGGTCATCCTTGCGCTGGGCCTTGCGTATGCATGGAGAAAAGGAGCGCTGGAATGGAAATAGTCATAAGTAATGAATCGTAAGTCGTAAGACAAAACGACTCGTCAACATCTTATTGACTTATCTTGATACTTGTGTCTTGATACTTGATACTAAAAAAATGAAAAAACCGGAAATTAAATCAATTCCATACGAAGAATTCACCGATAATGAATCGTTGGAGAAGATCGTCCGTGAATTGAACCAAAACGGAGCCGGGGTCTTCGTAGGTGCAATTGACGACATCATAAACTGGGGACGCAGCAATTCGTTCTGGCCCCTCACTTTTGCCACGAGTTGCTGTGGCATCGAATTCATGGCGCTGGGAGCTGCCCGTTACGATATGGCCCGATTCGGGTTTGAAGTGGCGCGCGCCAGTCCCCGCCAGGCCGATATCATCCTGGTATGCGGAACCATCACCAACAAAATGGCTCCTGTACTGAAACGTCTCTATGATCAGATGCCCGACCCGAAATACGTGGTTGCGGTGGGCGGTTGTGCCGTCAGCGGGGGACCCTTTAAAAAATCCTATCATGTCGTGAACGGCGTAGATCAGTTCCTGCCCGTTGATGTTTATATTCCCGGATGTCCTCCCCGGCCGGAAGCATTTTACTATGGACTGATGCAGTTACAACGCAAAGTAAAAGTCGAAAAGTTCTTTGGCGGAGTAAACAGAAAGGAGGATAAGGAATGAATATGATCGAAATTCCGTTGGAGCAGTTTCGCGATGAAGCGCTGAAACTCCGCAACGAAAAACAAATGGATTATCTGGTCAACCTGGTCGGGATGGACTGGGGCGACCGACTCGGTGTTGTATACCAGTTCGAATCGACTGTGACCGGCGAACAGATTGCCGTAAGAACCTCAACTACCGATCGGGAAAGACCCGAATTGCCAACGGTGTGCGACATCTGGAAAGCGGCGAACTTCAAGGAACGTGAAGTATATGATTACTTCGGTATCCGTTTCATCAACCATCCCGACATGCGCCGGCTGTTCCTGCGTAACGACTGGGTGGGATATCCCCTGCGCAAGGATGATGATCCTACCGACGAACGGAACCCGCTGCGTATGGATAACGAGACAACCATCGATACCACCACCGAACTGGAACTAAATCCGGACGGAACATCAAAAGACAAGGAAAACATGATCTTCGAAGATCGTGAGTACGTGGTCAACATCGGCCCTCAGCATCCGGCTACCCATGGGGTGTTGCGTTTTCGCGTGTCGCTCGAAGGAGAAACCATAAAAAAGATCGATGCCAATTGCGGCTATATACACCGCGGTGTGGAAAAGATGAGCGAAAGCCTCACCTATCCGCAAATCCTGGCGCTGACCGACCGGCTCGATTACCTGGGAGCCCACCAAAACCGCCATGCCTTGTGTATGTGCATCGAAAAAGCCATGGGTGTCGAAGTGTCGGAACGCGTACAGTACATCCGTACTATTATGGATGAGTTGCAGCGGATCGATTCGCACCTGCTGTTCTATTCCTGCCTCTGCATGGACCTCGGCGCATTAACGGCTTTCTTTTACGGATTCCGCGACCGGGAAAAGATCCTCGATATCTTCGAGGAAACCTGTGGTGGGCGCCTCATCATGAACTACAACACCATTGGCGGTGTTCAGGCTGACATTCATCCCGATTTTGTCAGAAAAGTAAAAGAATTCATCGTCCACCTGCGCGGTATCATTCATGAATATCACAATGTCTTCACAGGCAATATCATTGCCACCCAACGGATGAAAGGCGTAGGTGTGTTAAGCCGTGAAAATGCCATCTCGTTTGGCGCCACCGGCGGAACAGGACGCGCGTCGGGCTGGGCCTGCGATGTTCGCAAACGAAAACCTTATGCGGCCTATGATAAAGTCGAATTTAAGGAAATCGTGTACCGGGAAGGTGACAGCTTCGCACGCTATATGGTACGTATGGACGAAATCATGGAATCGATGCGCATTATTGAGCAACTCATCGACAACATTCCCGAAGGCAACTACCAGGAGAAGATGAAGCCGATTATCCGGGTCCCGGAAGGTTCCTATTATGCAGCGGTCGAAGGCAGTCGCG
>JBDKTZ010000435.1:0-5227 GCA_039679975.1 Prolixibacteraceae bacterium | reverse complement strand
TTCACGGGCATTGCCTTTGTCAAACTTTGAGTATTCGCTGTATTACTAATCTTAACCCTGCCAATTACATTCTTGCATAAATTAAAAACAGCCGGGAAAAAGTAGTAAGCTTCAATATTCAATTACCTTCTTACAAACAAGAAATTCCTATTTTTGCAGGCTATTAAGGGAAGTCAAAGCAAACATAGGATTGAAAAATAATTTTCTTCATACTGAAAAGGAATTTGAATTTGTCTTTAGGGCGTATTCTCCACGGCTGAAAGCCTTCATTCGAAAGTTTATTCAGGACAATGATATCGCTGAAGATATTATTCAGGACACTTTTGTTAAGATATGGACCAGGCGAAATGAAATCGAAGAAAGCACTTTTCAGTCATACCTTTTCACGCTCGTCCGAAATGCATGCCTGGATTTCCTTAAACATCAGAAAATTGCTGATATCCATTCGGCTGAAATGAAATGTTCCGCCTTACAGGAAGCACCTTATTATGCAGATTTCTTCAGCGATCCGTATCATCAAACGCTCTACAATGAAGTCAGGCAGGAAATTGACAGCGTACTAAACAGCTTGCCTGAGCAAACACGGAAAATTTTCTGTATGTCGCGCTTCGATGGACTGAAAAACGCGGAAATAGCCAATCTGCTCAATATTTCGGTTCGAAGTATCGAGAAGCATAACAAGAAGGCTCTGGAGCTGTTGAAATCGCATTTGGCGTCACGTTATCTGCTTGCGCTCGCCGTTCTGGATTTGATAAAAGATTTAAAAAACTGATTTTTTTTAAGATTGTGGTTCGGGTTTTTTGTGCATAATCGTATTATATGCAAAAGAATCCAAAAATGAACATTGATTCATCAACTAAAACCGATCTGTTTGATCGCTATCTGGACGGGAAACTTTCAGGAGAAGAGGAAGCCCGTTTGGGAGAATGGCTGATTGAGGCGGATCAGAATTACAGGGAATTCAAAGCATACCTTTCTCAAAGCAAGCATTTTCAAAGCCATACCAGCGAAACCAACCATCTTTGGAACGCAATCAGAGATAAGACTGTTGCCCGGAAGCGGGATCTTGTTAAGATTTCGGGTCTTCCGGCATGGCTCAAAGTCGCTGCACTGCTTGTCGTAGCAATGACAGCAGGCTTTTATATCCACTCGGTTGTGGCCACCAAACCGGTCACGCAGGCAAGCATGAACGAGATTATCGTTCCAAAAGGACAAACCGCACAGCTAATTCTTTCGGACGGAACAAATGTGTACCTGAACTCAGGCTCTCAATTCAAATATCCCGCCGGGTTCTCAGGGAGAGATCGCAGGGTAAGCCTCACCGGAGAAGCTTTCTTCGACGTAGCCAAAAACGAAAGCAGCCCCTTTATAATCAGTACCAGCAGGTTCAACGTGACAGTGACCGGAACATCCTTTAACCTGAGTGCTTATGCGGAAGACAATGAAAACAGCCTGACACTGCACTCAGGAACAGTGGTTGTTGATCAGGGGGAAAAAGAGTATACGATTAAGCCGGGAGAAAAATACACCCTCGCCGGCTTGACAGGGGTCGCTGAGATCCGGGAGACAGATTTGCTGAGATCGGTGTTGTGGAAGGAGGGAATTGTGGTTATTGACAACCTGGATCTTGGTGAAATTGCCAAAATACTCGAAAGAAGATTTAATACCAGGATAACGATCATAAACGAAGACTATAAAAAGATACGATACGCCGGGCAGTTCAAACCGCGTGAAACGCTGAAAGATATACTGGAACTGATCAGGAGATCATCGCCCGTAAAATTCACCTACAAGATAAATGAGTCGGAAACTGAAATTATAATTCAATAAAAAAGGTGAAAAATGTCATCACCATTTTCCACCTGTCTTTAATTACACACAGTAACTATTAACAAAGCAAATTTATGAAGAAAAAATGGGAAATGCGTAATTCCTCTTTTCGGAATTACGCCGCTAAACTGATGCGGATTATGAAAATTACGGCTTTTTTTCTGTTGTTTTTTGCCATACACCTGTCGGCAAATGTATACTCACAACAAACAAGGCTAAAGGTAGATTTTAACCAGGCGACGATCAAAGACGTTATGGCTGAAATAGAACGGCAAACGGGGCTCACTTTCTTTTACAGTCCCGATATCCTGAATACGAACCAGACAGTTACGGTAACCAGCCGGAGTATGTCGCTGGAAGATATCCTCATGCTGGTTTCGAGGCAGACCGGGCTTTCGGTCGAATTAATCAGGGATCAGGTTGTTGTGGAAAAGAAGGATGAGACAGAGCAGAAAGCGAATTCACAGCAACCCCGCTCTGTGACTGGCAAAGTCACTGACGCTTCCGGGACTGCATTACCCGGAGTAACGGTCGCAGTGAAAGGTTCCTCCTCGGGCACGATCACCGGCAATGACGGGAGTTTCAGCTTATCCGCCCTTCCTCCGGACGGGGTACTGGTTTTTTCGTTCGTGGGCATGAAAACCCGGGAAATAAGCATTGAAGGCAAGAGCGTGATCGACGTGGTCATGGAAGAAGAAACGCTGGGCATTGAAGAGGTTGTTGCAATTGGCTATGGGACGCAGCGAAAAAGGGACCTTACCGGAGCTGTGTCGACCGTGAAAGCAGAAGACCTCAGCAAAATACCCGTTGCCGGAATTGACCAGGCCCTGCAGGGGCAGGTTGCCGGTGTCATGGTGACCCAGAACTATGGTTCCCCGGGAGCAGGGATGCAGGTACGGATCAGGGGTATCGGTACAATCAGCGACAGCGATCCCTTATATGTTATCGACGGCGTTCCCACAAAAGAATACATCAATACGCTGAATACGGCCGATATTGAGTCGATCAGTGTACTGAAAGACGCATCCGCTGCGGCAATCTACGGAGCCAGAGCTGCAAACGGTGTGGTCCTGATCACCACAAAAAAAGGAAAGAGCGGCGTAACACAGGTTAACCTGGATGCTCAGTATGGCGTTCAGAATATATCGAATAAGCTTGACCTGCTGTCGGCCAAAGAATATGCCGAAATTTGCAATGAAGCACTCGTGAACGACGGAAAACAAGCGGTATGGAATCCCTCGGCATTAGGCGAAGGCACGGATTGGCAGGACGCCATATTCAGGAACGCAGCTTTTCAAAAATATGATGTATCGGTAAACAGCGGACGGGAAAAGTCTCAGTTTATGTTTGGAATCGGCTACTACGGGCAGGACGGAATTGTTGAGTTTTCCGATTTTAAACGATACAATATCCGGTTCAACCTGAACTCAAAAGTAACCGATCGTCTTACAGTCGGAACAAATCTAAACCTGTCGCGCGTATCTGAAAATCTGATCGACACCGAAATTAATGGCGTGGTTCGGGCAGCTATTTTTCAGCCTCCTACCATTCCCGTCTATACGAATGACGGCACTTACGCCGGACCAGGTGCAAACGAGGGTGATGCCCAGAATCCGCTGGGAATGGCCGAACGGTCGGATATGACCTTAAAGCAGAACCAGGTATTTGGCAACCTGTTTGCAGAATACACCCTGTTACCCGGATTAAAGCTAAAGTCCAGCCTGGGCCTGAATGTTTACGCCAAACAAACCAAAAACTTCGATCCGACATTTTCGGAAGGAAATGCGAACCGGACCATCAACACACTGAGTCAAAATAACGTAAACTATTACGATGTCATTTGGGAGAACACGTTAAGTTACACCAAAGAAATAGGCGGGAAGCATCTGGTCAGCGCCCTGATCGGGAATTCACTTCAAGAGTCGGAGTCGGACGAACTGTCTGGTTACCGTGAAGGCTTCACAAGCAATGAAGGCTATCTGCAGTACCTCAACGCAGGATCATCGAACGATAAATCAAGAAGCAATCTTTATGAGTGGTCGCTGGCTTCCTTCTACGGCCGGCTAAACTACAGCTTTTCCGATAAATACCTGCTCTCGGGAAACATCCGCGTCGATGGTTCTTCGCGCTTTGGGAAAAGCAACCGCTGGGGAGTTTTCCCTTCAGCATCAGCCGGCTGGCGAATTTCGAGCGAACCGTTTTTTAATGTGCCCTTCATTAACGACCTGAAATTACGAGCCTCCTGGGGGCAGCTCGGGAACCAGGACATCGGCCTGTATGCTTTTTCCAGTACGCTTTCCCAAACATTCTATGCGCTGGGGACTTCACAGAGCCTGCATGTTGGCTACGCCCCTTCGTCCGACTATAATCCGGATGTGAAATGGGAAACAACAACACAACAGGACCTGGGCGTCGATTTGTCGGCCTACAACTCCCGGTTGTTTGTTTCGGCCGATTACTACAACAAGAACACAACCGATATGCTTTTAATCCTTCCCCAACCGATGACCTCCGGTTTTGGCACCACCGGGTACGAGAATCTGGGAGAAGTGGAGAACAAGGGCCTCGAACTGCAGTTATCCTGGAAAGACCGTATCGGGGAAAACTTCAGCTATACGATAAGCGCCAATATGGCCACCCTCCAAAACAAAGTTACAAGCCTGGGCGATATTGGCCAGCCCATTACGTCCGGACTATTTTTCGATATGTCGACACGTACCGAAGAAGGACATGCCATCCGTGAATTTTACGGATATGTGACCGACGGGATATTCCAGAACCAGGCAGAAATTGACGAGCATGTCACGCAGGCAGGCGCCCGCCCGGGTGATATCCGGTTTAAAAACCTGAATAATGATGAAGTGATCGACAGTGAGGACCGGACCTTTATTGGCAACCCCTATCCCGACTTCTTTTACGGATTTACTGCAGGAATAGGCTGGAAAAACTTTGACCTGTCGTGTCTTTTCCAGGGTCAGACTGGCAACGACATCTACAATGGCACAAAGTTTTGGCTGACCAATTCGGGTTATAATTACAATAAAGGAAAGGACATTCTGGGCCGGTGGACCGGTCAGGGCACGAGCAATTCAGAACCCCGGCTTACCACAGCCGACCCCAATCAGAATTCACGGGGATCTGACCGTTATATTGAAAGCGGATCCTACCTGCGGCTTAAAAACATTCAGATCGGGTATACCCTCCCTGACTATCTTCTGAAGCGATGGGGTATAAGCAACGCGAGGATCTACTTCTCCGGGCTTAATCTGGTAACCTTCACAGACTATTCCGGATATGACCCTGAAGTTGGCGCAGCGAGAACCGGCGACCGGACCATCGGGTTCGACGAAGTCACGTATCCCCAGAACAAGAGTTACATCCTTGGGATCAATCTTTC
>JBDKTZ010000154.1:0-19107 GCA_039679975.1 Prolixibacteraceae bacterium | reverse complement strand
AGAGAAGAAGAAAATACTCAAAACCAGGGCTGAAGGCTCAAAGCTAAAAACTTAAGGTGATTACAGCGGCGGGGTTCCACCTCTTCCCATTCCGAACAGAGAAGTTAAGCCCGCCAGCGCCGATGGTCCTGCAGTTATGTGGGAGAGTAGGTCGTCGCCCTTCGATCAGACCCTGTGTTCAAACGAGCACAGGGTTTTTTATTGGCACCAGGGCAAAGAGCATGGAGCATGGAGCATGCAACCTTGTCACCCTGCCACCTTTCCTCGTTTCCGGTTTCCGGTCTTCCGTCTCCGGTTTCCGCCCTATGCCCCATGCTCTGTGCTCCATGCTTTACCAGCCTGTAAGCATGCAACCTTGTCACCCTGCCACCTTTCCTCGTTTCCGGTCTCCCGTCTCCCGTCTCCCGTCTCCCGTCTCCGGTCTCCGGTTTCCGCTCTCTGCCCCATGCCCTTCTAAAAACATTCCGGCGTCCGAACATTTGTATTCCGTTGTTGTTACTATCAGTTGAATGAAACTAAGCAAATGATCATGGAACGACGAAATTTTATCAGTATACTGGGAACAGCGGCTGTTGCTGCTCCGGTTTTGGGATCTCCTTTTGCAGTGACAGGTAGTGAAGGCAAGGCATTTATCGGGCATGTATTCCCGGAACTGCCATATAGCTATGATGCATTGGAGCCTTATATTGACGCACAGACTATGGAACTCCATTACAGCAAACATCACAAAGGCTACTTTGAAAAATTTGTGGCTGCCGTAAAAGATACGGATGCTGCCTCTAAAACTATGGGAGAGATTTTTGCAAAGATTACAGATTACAGCAGTGCGGTCAGGAATAATGGAGGGGGATATTATAATCACCAATTGTTTTGGGAAAACATGAGCCCTGACAAAACAAACTTATCCGCGAAACTTGAAAAGGCAATTTTTCAGAGCTTCGGGTCACCGGACAAGTTTAAGGAGATATTTGGAACGGCTGCAAAGACTCATTTCGGAAGCGGCTGGGCCTGGCTGGTTGCCGGTTCCGATGGAAAATTATTTGTAACAACCACAGCCAATCAGGATAATCCTTTAATGAGCGATGCACCTAAACAAGGAATACCTCTTCTGGCCCTTGATGTATGGGAGCATGCGTATTATTTGAAATACCAGAACCGCCGTCCGGAATATGTCGATCAGTTTTGGAATGTTGTCAATTGGAAGGAAGTGAGCCGAAGATTCGACAATCTTTGATTTTTAAACCGGATTAAGCCGGTTTTTTGTTACTTTGCTGTCTGAAAACAGATCACATGATTCAGCGGGTAACAATCATAGGAGCCGGTAATCTGGCTACTCATTTGGCAAAAGCTTTCAGTAAGGCAGGTATTCAAATTGTGCAGGTTTACAGCAGAACCCTGGGGTCGGCAGGTGCACTTGGTACAACTTTGGGTGTGCCTTTTACGAATATAATTTCTGAAATTGATCTGAACACTGACCTTGTTATTCTTTCAGTGAAAGATGACGCGATGGGCCAGGTTCTTGATCAGACCGACCTCTCTCAGCGGCTTGTCGTTCATACAGCAGGAAGTGTTTCAATGGATTTTTTGAGTCAGTACAGTGAACGATGCGGAGTGTTTTATCCATTACAGACTTTTTCAAAAGAAAGGGAAATCGATTTTTCGGGTATTCCTGTTTGTATTGAAGCCAAATCAGCAGAAATTCTGGCTGAATTGAACGCATTGGCCGCAAAAATCTCAAAGACAATTTATGAAATCAACTCGGACGACCGCAAAATTCTTCATCTGGCTGCGGTTTTTGCCTGTAATTTCGTCAATTATTTTTATGACATTAGCGGGCAGCTTCTTGAAAAGCAAGGACTGTCTTTTGATCTTTTGAAGCCTCTCATTCGCGAAACTGCTGCGAAGGTCATGGTAATGACCCCCTCTGATGCCCAAACGGGACCTGCGAAAAGATATGATGAAACAATTGTTAATAAACACTTAAAGCTGATGGAGGACAGGCCTCAGCTTAGCGAAATCTATAGCCTTATAACCAATAGTATTTATCAGGCACATAAAAAAAATTAAATGACCATTTTTGAAGAAAAACTCAATCAAATCAAAGCTCTTGTTTTTGATATTGATGGTGTATTATCACTCGATACGACGCCTTTGAATGAAGAAGGGGACCCTGTTCGGACCGCCAATGTAAAAGATGGGTATGCTATTCGAAATGCCCTCAATATGGGTTATCATATCGGGATTATTACCGGTGGCGCAATTGAAAGGGTCCGGCTTCGCTATGAAAAACTGGGCGTTCAGCTGATTTATACGGGTGTGAGAGATAAAGTGAGAAGCCTGAACGATTTTATTCAAAAGACCGGCGTTCACGCCGGCCAAATCCTTTATATGGGAGATGATCTGGTCGATTATCAGATCATGTCGATGGTAGGATTACCGGTATGCCCGTCAGATGCAGTTGACGAGATTAAGGAAATTTCTTTGTATATTTCAGATAAAAAAGGAGGAGAAGGCTGTGCCCGCGATATTATTGAGCAGGTTATGCGTGCACAGAAAACCTGGATTAATGAAAAATCGTATTACTGGAGGTCAATCTAATGAGACTGAAAAATCTGGAAAACTATAAACTCGTGCTGGCATCAGAATCGCCGCGACGCCAACAATTGTTAAGGGAACTGGGACTGGAGTTTGAAGTCCGCCCTTCCTTCATGGAGGAGTTTTATCCGGAAGAACTGGGCATGACCGCCATTCCCGTTTATCTGGCGGAATTAAAGGCGGATGCCCTGAAGAACGAAATGAAGGAAAATGAACTTTTAATCACCGCCGATACTATCGTGTGGAAAGATGACCAGGTGATGAATAAACCTAAGACGAGGAACGAGGCAATTGCTATGCTGAAAAGCCTCTCCGGGGCTCAGCATCAGGTGATCACAGGTATGCATCTGATGTCAGTAAGTAAAAAAGTTTCCTTTCATGCTGTAACGGAAGTCTGTTTTGACGAACTAACTGATGAAGAGATCATCTATTATGTAGATCACTATAGTCCCTACGATAAGGCAGGGGCATATGGCATTCAGGAATGGATCGGGTATGTCGGGATTAACAGGATTGACGGGTCATTTTATAATGTAATGGGCTTACCCATTCATAAGCTCTATCAACATCTGAAAGAATTTTAGGTTTTATTATAATGAAAAAATTACCGGCCTGTATCGCCCTGCTGTTCTTTGTAACCTTTTCATTTGCACGGGAAGGGATGTGGATCCCCACCTTGCTGAATAAGTATAACATTGAAGAGATGCAGCAGATGGGATTTCGCCTGACAGCAGAAGACGTTTACAACGTCAATAAAAACAGTATGAAAGATGCTGTTGTTTTATTTGGCTCAGGTTGTACAGGAGAAATGGTTTCGTCCGATGGTTTGTTGTTCACCAATCACCATTGCGGTTATGGCGCCATTCAGTCACACAGCTCGCTTGAACATGATTATCTGACAGATGGATTTTGGGCAAGGTCACGCGAAGAGGAATTAAGCAACCCCGGCCTGGCGGTGCGCTTCCTTGTAAGACTCGACGATGTGACCAGCTCTGTTTTAGAAGGAACTGACAGTCTGAAAGGGAGTGAACTGGAGCTAAAATTGGCAGGAAATATCAGAGACATAGAATCAGTCGCAGGTGAAAATAAAAAGTACGAGGCTGTGGTAAAGCCTCTTTTCCATGGAAATCAATATTTTGTATACGTTTATCAGGTTTATAAAGACGTACGGTTGGTTGGCGCTCCTCCTTCTTCGATCGGTAAATTTGGCGGCGATACCGATAACTGGATGTGGCCGCGTCATACCGGCGATTTTTCTGTTTTCCGGGTTTACGCCGATAAGAACAACGAACCTGCAGATTACTCTGTTGAGAATGTTCCTTTTCATCCAAAATCATTTTTCCCTGTTTCCCTGGCGGGTATTCAGCCGCAGGATTTCGTAATGGTGTTTGGTTTTCCCGGAAGCACCGATCAGTATCTGCCATCTCATGCGGTCGATCTGATCATGAATCAAAGCGATCCGGACAGGATCAGGATCCGCGAAAAGAAGCTTGAGGTACTCGATACGCACATGAAAAAGGATCCCTTTGTCCGGATCCAATATGCATCTAAATACGCCGGTACGAGTAATTCATGGAAGAAGTGGCAAGGAGAAGTAAGGGGGCTGAAAAGATTGAATGCCATTGCCGTGAAGCAGGATTTTGAAAACCAATTTGAACAATGGTATAGTAAAAACGATACATTGAAGGAAAAGTACGGCGATATTTTTCAGCGATTCGAAAAGCTGTACATCGATTTGGTACCTTACGATCGTGCATACAATTATTATACTGAAATCCTCATGCGCGGTACGGATATCTTGTCACTGGCAGCTTCCTTTTCCCTGACGGATGAAGGATGGTCGGAGATCAGCGATGAAAAAGTCGCCAAATTAAGGGAATATTTAAAAGGAAAGATCATTAATCATTTTAAAAACTATGACCAGGCCACTGACGAAGAGGTTTTTGTGCGTTTAACAAGGATACTAAGAACAGACCTGGATCCGTCATTTTTACCCTCGTCATTTATTGCGTTAATGGACTCACACGACGATGAAGAACTGCTGAAGGATGTGTACCGAAAATCGGTTTTAACCGACAAGGAAGAACTTTTGAAAATTGCCGGAAACCTGAATGAAAAAATTGCGGGAAAACTTCAAAAGGATCCGGTACTCGATCTTTATGCTCAACTTGCACGTCATTATCAACAGAATATCAAAATGGTTTACCAGGGGATCCAAAGTGAAATTGCTGCAGTGCAAAAGCGTTATATGGCCGGAATTATGGAAATGCAACATTCCCGTTCTCTTTATCCTGACGCCAATCTGACCCTGCGTGTCACGTATGGAAAAGTGGAAGGATATAAACCGAATGATGCAGTAACCTACAAGCATTATACCACCCTAAAAGGGATCATGGAAAAAGATGATCCTGATCGAGCTGAGTATAATGTGCCTAAGCGGTTATACGATCTGTATAAAAGTAAAGATTTCGGGAACTATTCGGATCGCAGCGGAGATATGCCTGTGGCGTTTACGGCTTCGACCCATACCACCGGAGGGAACTCGGGAAGTCCGGCCGTGAATGAGAACGGCCAGCTCATTGGGATCAACTTTGATCGTTGCTGGGAGGGCACCATGAGCGACATCTTATTTGATCCCGATCAATGCAGGAACATTATGGTCGATATCCGATATGTCCTTTTCATCATTGATAAATTTGCCGGAGCAGGCTATTTACTGGATGAAATGAATCTGGTAAAAGAATGAACCGTCTTGCTTTAATCGTTTCCAAAGGTATAAACCAGTGATAATTGCTGGGATTGGTCCAGATCATTGCCCTCGATCAGGTGGAACGACAGGTTAAACCGTCCCTGAATGTGTTCTTTGTTGATGAATTTCCAGATGAGATCGGTACGTAAATAACTGTCTGCGTCGTAAAACCGGTCACCGTTCATCAAGTGATGACCTTTCCCTTCATGCAGGATGGCGTGGAGCGCAAAACTGTTCTTTTCACCGTATAACTCTCCGGTGAAACTCGCTGCATTGGTGAATCCGTCAGTCACACTCCGTTCACGAATAGACGACCCGATCATGCCCATCTTGATATAAGATTTGTCGAGCGGCACGAGCTTTTCCAGATCTGAACCCACGTACAGTACCATTCCCATGTTGTCTTTGATGTGAATATTTTCGACATCCAGTGTCATTTCTGCATAATGATACAGTGTCAGGTAATTTTGAAAGAAGAAGCTATGGCAACGCATCTCACCTGAAAAACCGGCCATGAATGCCTCACGGCGGGTTTCTGTTTGCCGGCCGGTCCAGTCTACAAAGCCGCTTTGATGTCCCCATGACCAGTTGTATCTGCCATATAATCCTTCAATGTTGGGACGGTAATACAGAAACGTATCGGTTAACAGCACCAAGGGAAAACTGATCAGATCCATTCTGGGAAAGGCGCCGAAATAAAAGGTCTTCTGCTTGTCCTCATATTGGTAATATGCGGTTAATTTGGGTTTCTGCTCATCCATTTCGCTCCCAAATTCAAATAAATGACTCAAGCCGATCCGAAAGCGGTGATTTTTTTCAAGCGTGGTTCCGATCTCAAATCCGGCGCGTTCGCCAAGAATAGTTTGCGAGTAAGCCTTATTACTGGCAAATTCCCGGTTGTCGCCAATACCGTGGAACCGCACCTTGTATTCAAGTTTTTGAGCGATCCCTTCAGCCAAAATGAAAAACAACAGTAAAAATAAGATTGAGCGCATGATCTTAAATTATTTAGCTTGATACAAAGGAAAAAGAAAACCTCATTTTATACAATTAATCCCGGATTTAATCGCATAAAATATACATATCCCGGTTTGGATTAACGCACAACACGGGCAGTTCTCCGGCTGCCTTGATGATTTTTATTTCGGGAAAAGCGAACAGATCATCTGTTTGTCTGATCTCTCCGCCGGGGATAATGAGCAGGTTGATTTGTTCTTTAAGGCTGGTTATCATGGCTTCGCTACACAGGTCGTTGTTCATTTCCGTGTGTTTTGAGCGGATATGAAGGTTCAGAGTTGAAAATAACTCCCTTATTGCCTTTGAATTTGTTTTTATCCGCTTTTGCTGTTCTTCATTTTTCTCTCCGGCCACCAAAATTTCAATATCGGCCTGGTTAAAACGGCCAAAATAAGTAGCCCAAAGTGCGGCATTTTTGGCGGCTTTCGAGTCACCGACCGGAAGCATAACCCGGTTATACTGAAGGTATTTTGCAGGCGCACCCTGAACAAACAAAAACGGAACTGAACTTTGCCGGAGGGCCATGAGTTTTTCCTGAATACCGCGGGTCGTCGTGACAATCACGATCCCGTCATAATCTTCTGCCAGATGTTCAACAGAATCGGCAAGGTCTCCCTCGAGCGTCAAGCTTGAAATGGAAAGGTCGCTCCCCCTGGCTTTCAAATTCCTGATCATCTTTCCTAATTTCATTTGAACGTCTTGTTTTTCCTTCTTTTCTCCCGATATGACCGGGTAAAAAAGGCATAACTCCTTCCCGAAAATTCCGGCAATCCGGGCTCCATGAATCACCGCTTCATCTATTGACTTCGTAAAATCACAGCAGACGATAATTTTTTGTTCCGACAGATTTGTCATAGTTAGTATCAAAACTATTTATTTTTTTTATTTCGGGAATGAATACTACCAATTTACTTATATTTAATTTAAAATAGAAACGGTATATGTTGACGAAAGAACTGATTAGTCCCCGAAGCATCGTTGTTGTCGGGGCTTCCAATAATATTTCGAAACCAGGTGGTAAATTGCTTAAGAATCTAATAGACAATCATTTTTCCGGCGATTTGATGGTAGTCAACAAAAATGAAGAAACGGTTCAGGGTATACCGTGCTTCAAAAAGATAAGCGATCTGCCCAATGTTGATCTTGCCGTAGTGGCTGTTCCTGCCCGGTTTTGTGAGGAAACAGTCGAAACACTGGCGACTCAAAAAGGGACAAAAGGGTTCATTATTATTTCAGCCGGCTTTAGCGAACTGGGACCTGAAGGGCGTTTAACGGAAGAGCGGATCGCTGCAATTGCGGACCGGCACCATGCAAGTCTTATCGGACCGAATTGTATTGGTGTGATCACGCCGGTACATGCCAGTGTATTTACAACTCCTGTTCCCCGGCTTGACAAAAAAGGATGCGACTTTATATCCAGTTCCGGAGCGACAGCCGTGTTTATTATGGAATCGGGTATTTCAAAGGGTCTGAAGTTTGCCAGTGTTTTTTCTGTAGGAAATTCTGCCCAGATTGGAGTAGAGGAGGTTCTGGAATTTATGGACGAAGAATTCGATCCGGAAGCCAGTCCGCTGGTAAAATTACTGTATATTGAAAGTATCAACGATCCGGATAAATTTCTCATACATGCCCGTTCATTGATCAGGAAAGGTTGCAGGATCGCTGCTATCAAAGCAGGAACAGGTGATGCCGGGAAGCGTGCCGCCACCTCGCACACCGGCGCAATGGCAAATCCGGATCTGGCCGTTGAAGCCTTGTTCCGTAAAGCCGGAATCGTGCGGTGTTATGGGAGAGAGGAACTCACCACAGTGGGCAATATATTTATGTGCAAGGAGATGAAGGGGAATCGTTTGGCCATTATCACCCACGCGGGGGGGCCTGCTGTGATGCTTACCGATGCCTTGGAAGCAGGCGGATTGCATATTCCGCAGATCGCAGATTCTCCTCAAAAACAACAGCTGAAGGAATTGCTTCCCCCGGGATCTTCGGTGGAGAACCCGATCGACTTTCTGGCTACGGGAACCGCCGACCAGCTGGCTGCAATTATTGATGCCTGTGATCGGGATTTTGATGAAATAGATGGAATGGCTGTCATTTATGGAAGTCCTGGCTTATTCCCTGTTCGTGACGTCTATGAAATGCTGAATAAAAAGATGCATTCATGCAGAAAGCCTATTTATCCGATATTGCCTTCGATCTTAAATGTAAAGGATGATGTGGAACATTTTATATCATCCGGAAATGTCAATTTCCCGGATGAAGTTGTTCTGGGGAAGGCTCTCAGTAACGTTTACAGGATGCCGAAGCCGCATGAGGAGCATATTTTTCCGGAGGGGATCGACATTCCCGAAATACGAAGGATCATTGAGGAAGCGGGAGACGGGTACCAGCCACCTTTTATTATACACCGCTTGTTCGATGCTGCCGGCATTCCCCGCGTGAAAGAGCTGGTAGCCCACGATCGGGAGGAGGCATTGAAGGCTGTTGACGAAATTGGATTCCCGCTGGTGATGAAGGTGATTGGGCCTGTGCACAAAACTGACGTGGACGGCGTTGTACTCAATGTCAGGAGCCGGGAAACCGTTTTGCAGGAATTCAAACGACTCTCTGCAATACCAGGAGCAAAAGCTGTTCTGATGGCTGAAATGGTTTCAGGAATTGAACTCTTTATAGGGGCTAAATATGAAGATCGTTTCGGGCATGTTATGCTGTGCGGGATGGGTGGCATTTTGGTTGAAGTGTTGAAAGATGTCACTTCAGGTCTGGCTCCGTTGACCATTTGTGAAGCAGCTTCCATGATCAAAAACTTAAAAGCATATAAGATTATTAAAGGTTATCGGGGTCAGGAAGGAGTCAATCAACGGGTATTCGCCAATATCATCGTCCGCTTGTCCAGCCTGCTTCGTTTTGCTACAGAGATTAAGGAAATGGATATTAACCCGCTGCTGGGTAAAGGAGATAATATACTTGCAGTTGACGCAAGAATACTGATAAAAAAAGAGGCCCGTTAGGAACCTCTTTGATTTCGTATTTCCGGGCAGAAGTTGCGCGTCTTTTGAGGTTAGTTTCTTAGGCCCAATTATAAAGCCCATCCACTAGCCGGGCCTGTTTTTCAGCTTCTGAAAGATTCAGGTATTTAAGTTGCTCGGCTTCAAATTCTTTTTTCTTTGCAAGCTCTGCCTCTTTGATCCTGGTTCCGTATACCTGGTCAATCCGGTCTTTCAGAAACTTGGATGCAACTGTGGGGAATAATTCAAGCAACAGCTCATCCTTTTCAGTGGAAGCAAGCTTTACATTTTCACCATAAGCCGGGAACGACGGATTAGGCTGCTTCTGGTAATTGGAAACATTAAACGGAATTTCTTCACGGGTGCCTGCAATTTGTTGACGGAACTCGGGGTCGACGGGAATCGGCGTTTTCCCGTATGAACCTTTTACCAGATTGACGAACTGAATCGAATTATTACTGTAAAATGGCTTACCGTGTTTCTCGTCGATGACGCAGTTCACCGCTTGTGCTCCTACAATTTGGCTGGTGGGCGTCACCAGGGGAGGACATCCTGCAGCCAGACGTACCGTCGGAATTACTTCCAGCACGCGCGGCAACAACTCTTCCTGTTTCAGTTGCTTCAGTTGGGCAAGCATATTGGTATACATTCCGCCGGGAATCTCGGCAAATTTCACTTTTTCATCAGGGGCCGGGAAATTGAAATACTTCTCGATCTTTCCGCAAGCATCCAATAAACGGACTTCGTCATTACTCCTGCCATATTCAATGGCTTGATCGAAAAGCTGATCAACAGCGACAGGCAACTGATCACGTGTGAGGTCAAAATCGATCGGGTAAATCTTGTAGCTGTCAATATCGGCCATTTCCAAACGGATTTCCTTCAGGATCTTATTAATTCTGGCAACTGCACTCGGATTTACGCCGGTTTCAATTCCCAGTTTATTACAGAAAATCTGTACCAGTTCAAATGACGGAGCAGCTGGTCCTCCCGCAAAATTCATGATGGCGGTATCCAGAATATCGACCCCGTTCAATATCGCTGTCAACGCCGATGCCAAACCATATCCAGGAGTGCAATGTGTATGAAAATCGACCGGGACCTGAATATTTTCCTTAAACGCCTTAATGATCTGTCCTGCTTTAACGGGCGGAATCAAGCCGGCCATGTCCTTCAGGGTGATCATATCGGCACCCATACCTTCGAGATCCTTTGCCATCCTGATATAATAATCAATAGTAAAAATGGCTTTTGGCAGCGGTTTCCCCTTCAATCGGGCAAGGTAACGTTCTTTCCGGCTGAATTTCGGATCAACGGTATAACAGGTTACACAATCGGCGAGGCCACCATTTTCTTTGACATAGTTGATAGTCGACCGGATGTTGTTGGTATCATTTAATGCATCAAAAATCCGCATGATCGAAATGCCTGAACGAACCGCGTTCCTGTTGAAACCTTCAATTACTTCTTCAGGATAAGGATTGTATCCAAAAAGATTACGCCCGCGCGATAAGGCAGTAAGATGCGAAATATTCCCTATTTCTTTTTTGATTTTTTCAAGCCTTTCCCAGGGATCTTCGTTCAGATACCGCATGATGGAATCGGGAACCGCACCACCCCATACTTCGAGTGCGTAAAACCCTGCTTCTTTGTAGATCGGAAGAACACGTTCAATCTGTACTTGTTTCAGTCGCGTGGCAAAAAGGGATTGCTGCCCGTCTCTCAAGGTAACATCTCTGATCAGTAGCTTTTGATTCATGGCATTTTTCGCAAATATCGGACAAAAAAGTGATATTTCGAAATTTTACCTTGCTTGTTCAATATTTTTATATTCATTCTAAAAACAAAAGGCCCGACTATTGTCGGGTCTTTTGTTTTTAGCGGAGAGAGAGGGATTCGAACCCCCGGATCCGTTAAGATCAACGGTTTTCAAGACCGCCGCATTAGACCACTCTGCCATCTCTCCGATTAAGTGGCGGCAAAAGTAGAAGATTTTTTGTCAAAACGAAAAGAAATAACCGAAAAAACTGCTGATTTAAGAAAAAAAATATCCGTTATGGTTTGCTTTTTTAATTGTTATTTTAGAATTTTATAAAATGTAAAATTAAGGAAAGGAAAAGAGCTGATTTTACTGATGTTTTAGAAAATTCATCAACATTTTGTTTGAAAACGTAATAACTAATTCAATGAACAAATTATAAATAATCAGTTTATTTTTAATCCTAAACATGTTTTCCTATGAACAAAGCTCAATTAATTGATGCCATTGCTGAAAAAGCTGGTCTGACGAAAGCTGATGCAAAAAAAGCGCTGGATGCTTTTGTCGAATCTACAACTGATGCGTTAAAAAATGGTGACCGTGTAGCATTGATCGGTTTCGGTTCTTTTGCGGTTGCTACCCGTAGTGCAAGGACAGGAAGAAATCCACAGTCTGGTTCTCCTATAAACATTCCTGCAAGGAAAGTGGTAAAATTCAAACCGGGAGCTGAACTTACAGATTCTATCTAGAATTACTAAAGAGATTTAAAAAGGGAAGCCATTTTTATGACAGCTTCCCTTTTTCATTTTATAATTGTGTATGGAACAGGCTTTAATCCGTTATCTTTCAGACTGCCTGACAGCCGAACGACTTGGGCTATTTGAACGGGTGCTTGAGCAACGTACCCGCTACCTGACTGTTGTACTTGAAGATATCTTTCAACCACAGAATGCAAGTGCGGTTATACGGTCGGCCGATTGTTTCGGTCTGCAGGATGTGTATGTGATCGAAAATCGGAATCGTTTCGTGGTTGACAAGGAAATTGCCATGGGTGCGTCCAAATGGATCGATATCGTGAAATTTAACGAAAATGAAAATAATACAATGGCTGCAATTTCCCTTTTACGGCAAAAGGGTTATCGTATCGTAGGAACATCTCCTCACAAGAGTGGTGTCAATTTGGAGGATTTCGACCTGACCAAGGGGAAAATTGCATTGTTTATGGGAACTGAATTATCCGGGATCTCATCGGTCATTCAGCAAGAGGCTGATGAATTTCTTAAGATACCCATGTATGGTTTTACAGAAAGTCTGAACATTTCTGTTTCTGCTGCTATTATACTTCATGAGCTGACGCATCGGTTAAGGTTTCATTCCCGCATAGACTGGCATTTGACCCCGGATGAACGGGAAGAGATCAAGCTCAACTGGCTGAGACATTCGATTAAGAAATCAACTTTGATTGAGGAGCGTTTTTTAAAGACATCAGCACGTCGTTGATGTTTAGGATTAATACGAATAAACAAGGCATAAAAATGAGGAGCGTATTTTCAGAAAGATTTGAAGATATTAAGATACTGCGGTATGAGTTGACGGGTTTTGAGGAGCTAAGTCTGAATCAGAAAATATATATCTATTATCTTAGCAAGGCCGCCTTTTGCGGCCGCGATATCATCTGGGATCAAAATAATCGCTATAATCTGAAGATTCGCCGGTTGTTGGAGACCATTTTTCTTACCTTCAGGGGAGACAGGAGTTCGGCAGAGTTTGATGCTTTTTATACCTATTTAAAAAGGGTATGGTTTGCGAATGGAATCCATCATCATTATTCGACCGATAAATTTAATCCAGGGTTGAATCGTTCAGCTTTTGAAGAGATCATGAGCAATTCTGACCTGAAGGAAATCAATTTTAACGGAGAGATTGACGATTTGCTGGATGTGATCTTCGATCCCGGTCGCGAAGCAAAGCGCGTGAATCTGGATAGCCAGGCCGATCTGCTGACGACCTCAGCCATGAATTATTACAAGGGCGTTTCGCAGAAAGAGGCTGAGCGTTTTTATGCCAGTCTCAGAATGGCCGGAGGTAAACAGTCGCCATCGTTTGGATTGAATTCTCAGCTGACAAAAGAAAATGGAAAACTGAAAGAATCAGTATGGAAGGCGAACGGGAAATACGGCCCCGCCATCAGGCAAATCATTTTTTGGCTGGAGAAAGCGATTCCTTTCGCGGAAAATGAGCAGCAGGCGGAGATTATCGAAAAACTGATTTCCTACTACGAAACAGGAGATCTGAGCCAGTTTGACGATTATAATATTCTCTGGGTGAAGGAATCGGAAGGACGGGTTGATTTTGTAAATGGTTTTATTGAAGTTTATGGTGATCCGTTAGGAATTAAAGGAAGCTGGGAATCGATTGTCAACTATAAGGACCTGCAGGGAACTGAACGTACCCGAAAGTTGTCGGAGAATGCTCTTTGGTTTGAGACTCATTCGCCTGTTGATGAAAAATTCAGAAAATCCCAGGTTAACGGGGTTAGCGCAAAAGTAATCCATGTCGCAGCGCTGGGTGGTGACTGTTATCCTGCAACGCCGATAGGAATCAATTTGCCTAACTCAGAATGGATAAGGGAGACTTTTGGTTCCAAATCGGTGACCATTGAGAATATTACCCATTCGTACTTTCTCGATTCTTTGGATAACGGAATGCTGGAGGAATTTGCCGCTTCGGGAGAGGAAATTGAACGGGCAAGGAAATACGGATATTTGGCGGGGAACCTGCATACAGATCTTCATGAATGTTTAGGGCATGGTTCAGGCAAAATGAACCAGGGGGTGAATGCAGAAGATTTGAAGAATTATTATTCAACCATTGAAGAAACACGGGCTGACCTTTTCGCCTTATATTATATAACGGATAAGAAATTATCCGAACTGGGTATCGCTCCATCTGAGGAAACAGGAAAAGCAGAGTATGATGCCTACATCCGGAATGCCTTGCTGACTCAGCTAACCCGTGTTGAGACAGGGAAAGATCTGGAAGAATCGCATATGCGCAATCGTCAGCTTATTGCCGGCTGGGTTTATGAGCACGGGTCGGAGCAGGAGGTCGTTGAATTTTTCAGGAAAGAAGACAGGACATACGTTCGTATTCGTGATTATGAACGATTAAGGGAGTTATTTGGAGAGCTTTTGCGTGAAGTTCAACGAATCAAATCGGAAGGTAATTATATCGCCGCTAAAAATCTTGTTGAAAGTTATGGGGTGAGAGTCAACCATCAATTACATGAGGAAGTGATTCAGCGCTTCAGGAAATTAGGCGTTGCACCCTATGCCGGATTTATAAACCCACGTTTGGAACTGGTAAAGGATGAACAGGGAAAGATCATTGATGTGGAGGCGGATTATATCCAGTCGTATACGGAGCAGATGCTGGAATACGCTGCAGAATTTAGCTTTCTGACCAATGCATGGTCCTGACGTAATTTAGAAGGCAGAGGCAGCTGACTGAAGCTCAGGAATTGTAAAAGTAAAATCGGACCCTGTGTTTTCTTCACTTTCCACAGAGATTGACCCGCCCATGATTTCAACGAACTCCTTGCAGACCGACAGGCCTAACCCTGAACTTTTTTCACCCTCAGTACCGTACTGCATATTATTGGTGTCGATCTCGAAGATGGTTTCCAGTTTATTTTTTGGAATGCCAATCCCGTTATCCCTGATCGTGATCTTTGCCATTCCTGATGCATGTTGACAGAAAATTTCGATCCGGCCTTTTCTTGGTGTAAATTTTACAGCATTATTGATCAGGTTTCGCAGGACGGTTAAAAGCATGTTCTTGTCGGCCAGCAACAGACATTCATGATCGTTTTCATAACTCAGGGTGATTTCCTTGTCTGCCGAAACGGGTTTGTAGATTTTGAAACATTCAGCAACAATCTGTGCCAGTTCCACTTTTTCGAGAACAGGAGTAAAATTTTCGGATTGACTTTTTGTCCAGCTCAGCAGGTTGTCCGTTAACTCCAGAAGATAATCATTTTTCCGGTCTAATTGCCTGGACAATTCTTCCGCATCTTCATAACGGTTATTTCTAAGATACAAATTTATCAGTTTGGAAATGTTTGAAAGCGATACCAGAGGACTCCTTAAATCGTGTGCCATAATCGCAAAAAGCTTATTCTGCGCGCCGACAGCTTTCTGCAGCTTTTCGTTCTGGCGGGTGATGTGGGCCTGCTGATTCATGATCCGCCTGCTTTGTTTTTGCAGCAAATGGGTCATTCTTTTGTAATAGGAGAAGGAATAAATGAAAAATCCAAGAACCATCAGGATCAAAACGACAAAAATGAAAAGGTATTTTCGTTGTACCTGCCCGATCTTGAGTTTATCCTCGGCCATTTGTTTTTCTTTTTCAAGCAGGTTGATTTGATTGTTTTTCTTTTCAGTTTCATATTGCTTCTCCAATTCCAGTATTCTCTCTGAAGTTTGGTCCTGATAAAGGCTGTCATTCAAATACGCCCATTTCTTGAAGAAATCGAGTTCAAGAAGCAAATAGTTCAGATTTTTGGTTTTTTCCCTGATCATGCTGTAGTTTGTAAAAATGTTATGGTAATTTTTCAGAATGATTTTTGGATTACCCAGTTCCAGCGCAAGCCCCAGCGATTGTTCAAAGTAGTCCTGGGCCAACTCGTGATTTCCCTGCTCCATGTAAAGCATTCCCATGATTCGTGAAGCTTCTTCCGCATTTGCTTTTTCTCCTTTCTCCTGAAATATCCGCAGCGACTTTATCAGCAAATCCCATGCATTTGAATACTGTTTTTGTCTGAAATATGATTTTCCCAGATTAAAAGCAGCCATGGTCTTGCCTTCTGATGAATTTGCTTCTGTCGCTTCATCTTTTGCTTTTTTAAAAAGGGTTTCAGCCTGGTGAAAATTATCCATGCCTAAATAGACCAGGCCGAGATTGTTGTATAATACAGACTTCTGGTTATGATCAAGTTTATTTAAGAAACTGTCGTGGATCTCATGAAAATACTGAATGGCAATGGAATAGTTTTCCATATAGGTATACAGCAGGCCCAGGTAATTTTTAATATCGAAGCGAAGGTCGACAGGATCTGTGTTTTTTAGCAATCTTTCTGCATGCATCATATTTTTTAAAGCTTCATCGAATTTATAACTTTCCTGTTGAAGGATACTCAGATTTAACAGGGAAAGCATAAGAAAAAGCCTGTTCCCGTCTGTCTTGCATTCTTCGACCACCATGTTGCTGATTATCAGCGCGGAATCTCTTAATTCCTGACTGAAAAGTATTTTGCTCTTTATGAGTAAAGAATTCCACAAACGCTCCTGCTCATTTTGAGGTTGTATTTTATTTTCTAAAAATGAGTTTAGGATCGATAAGTTATCCTCATTTCCTTCCGCTCGTTCCGGGTATTTAGGTTGTGAATCCGGCTTCGGAACGGCGGCGATTAACTCAGGGCCAACCCTGGTCTGAAAAGTAACAATGATCACAATAATAAGAATCGCCCTCATAGAACATTTTAAGAAACTGCACCGAAATGAAAGTATGTGCAATCGTTCTTTAACAACAGCTGTTATTCATATTTGTTTTTAAGGATAACTATTTTAAGAAGGAGTGACAAATCGTCATTTTTCCCATGTGGCACAGGCTTTGAAAAAGCCAATTGCCAAAAGATGTTTAATTCTAAAAATCAGATAAAAATGCAGACAGGTAAAATTGGAGTTTCAAGTGACAACCTATTTCCAATCATTAAAAAATTTCTGTATTCCGATCACGATATTTTTCTTCGTGAGATTGTCTCGAATGCGGTGGATGCCACTCAAAAGCTAAAGACGCTGGCTTCCCGCGGCGAGACCGATATTCCGGTCGATCAGGCCAAGGTCCGGGTACGGCTCGATGAAAAAGAAAAAACAATCACCGTTTCAGACAATGGTATTGGAATGACAGCCGAAGAGATTGAAAAATATATCAATCAGATCGCATTCTCAGGGGCAAATGAGTTCCTGGAAAAGTACAAGAATGATGCAAACGCTATTATCGGACACTTCGGATTGGGATTCTATTCCGCATTCATGGTTTCATCCAAGGTTGAAATTATAACCAAGTCGTATCAGGAAGGTTCAAAAGCGGTAAAATGGTCATGCGATGGCAGTCCCGAATATACCATTGAAGAAACAGAACGGGAAGAAGCCGGCACCGACATTGTGATGCACATCAATGATGATTCGGCGGAATTTTTAAGCAAAACCAGAATTTCCGAACTGCTTAAAAAGTATTGTAAATTTTTGCCGATTCCTGTGGTCTTTGGTAGAAAAACCGAGTGGAAATCGGGCAAGGAGGTCGAAACAGAGGAAGATAATCAGATCAATGATACGAATCCGGCGTGGACAAGGAAACCTGCAGATCTGAAAGCTGAAGATTATGCAGCTTTTTATCAGCAATTATATCCTTACAGTGAGGAACCTCTCTTCCATATTCATCTGAATGTGGATTATCCTTTTAATTTGACAGGTATTCTTTATTTTCCCAGGCTAAAAAACACCATCGAAGTTCAGAAAAACAAAATTCAGTTATACAGTAATCAAGTGTATGTGACCGATTCTGTTGAAGGTATTGTCCCTGAATTTTTGACGCTGTTGCATGGCGTTTTGGATTCGCCGGACATTCCGCTTAACGTGTCGCGTTCGTATCTGCAAAGTGACTCAAATGTAAAAAAGATCAGTTCGCATATTACCAAAAAGGTGGCTGACCGTCTTAGTCAGCTCTTTAAAGAGAACAGGGAAGAGTATGAGAAGAAGTGGAACGACCTGAAAATTTTCATCGAATATGGCATGCTCACCGAGGAGAAATTTGAAGAAAAAGCATCTGGTTTTTTCCTGTTCATGAATACTGAAGGAAAGTATTTCACATTCGATGAATATGAAAAACTGATCAGTGGCAGTCAAACTGACAAGGATAAAAAACTGGTCTACTTGTATACGGCAAATCAGGATGAGCAATACACCTTTGTTCAGGATGCAAAAGACAGCGGCTATGATGTGCTTGTCATGGACGATGCCTTATCGACTCATCTTATCAATAAACTGGAGCAGAAGCATGCCGATAAAAGGTTCGTGCGGGTCGATTCCGATGTGATCGGCAACCTGATCAGGAAGGATGATGAAAAGGAACACATGACCTGGGAGGAAAAACAAGATCTTAGTCCGGTGTTTCAGTCAGTTTGTCCGGAAGCCAAAGGGCTGAATTACCTGATCGATTTCAAGCCGATGGGTGAGAATGCTCAGCCTATGGTCATTACCAGGAATGAATTTATGAGACGGATGAAGGATATGAGTAAACTGCAGGGCGGCGGGATGAATTTTTATGGCGATATGCCCGACAGTTTGAACCTGGTCATCAATACAGACCATCCGCTCGTAAAAAAGGTTCTTGACGAGAAGGAAACATCGCTTGGACAGGAACTGCCGAAATTCCGGGAACAACTTTCCGCGCTTAAACAAGAGAAGGAAACTGCTGAAAAAGCGAAAGAAGGGAAGAAAGAGGAGGAGGTTTCCCAGGATGAAAAAGAAAAGCTGGAAGATTTGGATAAAAAGATCGCTGCAGTTGAAGAAGAAAAGAGAAAGAAACTCGAATCATTTGGAAAAGGAAATAAGCTTGCCCGGCAACTGGTCGATCTGGCACTTCTGGCCAATGGCATGCTGAAGGGAGAAGACCTGGACAAGTTTGTTCGCCGGAGTGTGGAACTGATCAAATAAAATTAACGCAAAGGCGCTAAGACGCAAAGGAATTAATATAATTAATGACCACAGAGTGAATAAATTTGTGGTCATTTTTTCATAAAAAATTTATCAAAAAAAACCACAGACTTTGAATCTGTGGTTTTTTAGCGTCTTTGAGTTAAAAATTTCTCTTATCCTAAATATGATTTCAGTAATTTACTTCTGGAAGTATGCCTTAAT
>JBDKTZ010000156.1:0-2353 GCA_039679975.1 Prolixibacteraceae bacterium | reverse complement strand
ATCGCCCACTTTTTTGCCGACAAGGCCCTTGGCAATTGGTGTACCGATCGAGATCTTACCTGATTTCAGGTCCGCTTCATGCTCCGATACGATGGTGTATTGCATCGTCGTGTTGTTCTTGATGTTTATAATGGTTACCTTATTCAGGATCTGAACGACCGACGTATCAATTTTTGATTCATCAATGATCCGCGCATGCGCAATTTTATCACGGAGGACTGAGATTTTTGCTTCCAGCATTCCCTGAGCATCCTTGGCCGCATCATATTCGGCGTTTTCAGAAATATCACCTTTTTCAATGGCTTCCCCGATCTGCCTGGAAATTGACGGGCGTTCCACATTCATCAGATGATCGAGTTCTTCTTTTAATTTATTTAAACCTTCCTGGGTTATATAGGTCACTTTTCCCATATCATTAAATTTTTGTTGTCTTCTACATATAAACAAAAAAGAATTCCGGCTTGCGGAACTCTTTAGCATTACAAAGCTAAATAAAATATTTGATCTTTTCGAATGTTTTGCTGAAAAAGGGATTTAAATCGTTGTTTACTATGGTTTTGCCGGATTGAAGCCTCTTAATACTTTCTGTTCAGGATTTCAGCATAAACAACCGCCTTCTTCAGCGAAAAACCTTTCATCAGCGGATGTGTCCTGCGTTTTGGCGGCTGATCCGGTATCTTAGCGGCAATCGGCGGCTTCCTGACCAATACCGGCTGGACAATGGCAGACGCCGTTTTCCTGACTGGCGGTTTGTAGGTTTCCCCGGCTGTTTGCTCAAACACCTGGGGTTTCACCTGTGGTTTTTTGTCGGCAAAAAGCGGATCCTCAAATAACTGATCAAAAACAGAAGACCGGGGTGATGCAACAGCATCATCATCAACTGCTGTCTGATCCTGCTTCTTTTTCCGGTTGATTGCGCCGAAAATCGACAGAAGGATAGCAATTATTATAAAAATATAGTCTTCCATTTTTCGTGAAATAAACCACCTATGGTTATTTATTTGCTAAAGTTATAAAAAATCAATGGCAATCCGCAACTAAGCCGGTCATTAAAGTTATTTGTTTTTCGATAAATCATAAGAAGGGTGTATTAAAAGTCCGAAACACCCCCTTTTTGTTTGTATCTCTGTTTGAGGCTGTCTTCAAAAATTCGTTTCTCCCGAGGATCAATCTGGTTTTGGAACAGCCTGTGATTTTAATACCGGTAGTGTTCCGGTTTATACGGTCCTTCTACAGGTACACCTATGTAAGATGCCTGTTCTTTTGTTAGCCGGGTTAATTTTACGCCGAGCTGTTCCAGATGCAGCCTGGCGACTTCCTCATCGAGATATTTGGGAAGGCGGTAAACGTCGATGGGGTAATTATTCTTCCAAAGATCGATCTGTGCAAGCGTTTGGTTGGTAAATGAGTTACTCATTACAAACGAGGGATGGCCGGTTGCACAGCCCAGGTTAACCAGGCGGCCTTCGGCCAGGAGGTAAATGGAATGGCCATCTTCGTAAGTATATTTATCAACCTGCGGTTTGATATTGGTTTTTTTGATTCCCGGCCACTTTTCCATCCGCGAAACCTGGATCTCGTTATCGAAATGTCCGATATTGCATACAATAGCCTGGTCTTTCATGACCGCCAGATGATCGGCAGTGATCACATCCTTGTTTCCGGTTGTAGTTACAAAGATGTTACCTTCGAAAACGGCTTCTTCCATGGTCTTTACTTCAAAGCCTTCCATCGCTGCCTGAAGTGCGCAAATCGGATCGATTTCAGTAATAATTACCCGGGCTCCGTAACCTCTCATGGATCGTGCACAACCTTTGCCAACATCACCGTATCCGGCTACTACGACCACTTTCCCGGCAATCATGACGTCGGTAGCCCGTTTGATCCCGTCGGCAAGCGATTCGCGGCAGCCATACAGGTTATCAAATTTCGATTTCGTTACTGAATCGTTGACATTAATTGCAGGAAAAAGAAGCTTTCCTTCTTCTTTCATCTGGTACAAGCGATGCACTCCGGTAGTCGTCTCTTCACTAACACCCTTAATATCCCGTGCAAAGAGAGCCCATCGGTCAGGCACTTTTGAGAGAATGGCCTTTAACGTTTTCTTTAATTCGATTTCATCGATACCTTCCGATGGAGTATCCAGTACACCGGGATCTTTTTCTGCAGCCAGGCCAAGATGTACCATTAAAGTCGCATCACCTCCGTCATCAACAATCAGATTAGGACCAAGCCCGTTACCAAAATCAAGCGCTTTTTCGGTACACCACCAGTACTCTTCAAGGTTTTCACCCTTCCATGCAAATACGGGAATTCCGGCGACGGCAATAGCTGCTGCGGCATGATCCTGCGT
>JBDKTZ010000250.1:0-6277 GCA_039679975.1 Prolixibacteraceae bacterium | reverse complement strand
TCTGACGGATCGTTTTCATCGGAAGGGTCGAAGAACCCATCTCCGGCTTGCGCAGGTCTACACCCTGTTTGTTCCCAACCACTTCGAATTCCTCCAGTTGCTGCGTCTGCGGGTCAAGTTCGATGTTAATGGTCACATCCCCCTTCAGGTTCACCACACGGCTCCCTGTTTTAAAACCGATATACCCGAACTGAAGTTCATACTGTCCCGGATCAAGGCTCAGCGAGTAAAATCCGTAGGCGTTCGTGGCTGTCCCCAACGAACTACCCGCTGCCACGATCGTGGCTCCGATCAGCGTTTCTCCGTTGGAGGAGTCCTTCACGTAACCGCTTACCGTAAATCGCTTCTTCTCCGCATTTTCGGCCTGAAGCTCACTGACCCATAAAATGATCATAAAAAGGCATAACAGCCTTACAATCGTTCTTCCCATTGTTTAATTGTTTTCTGAGTTTTCGGCCGCGAAATTATCAAAACTTGTCGTACAGCTTACAAAAAATTCGGTGAACAGATGTTTTTTAGGGGATAAACGGAATTTTTCTAACCGTCTCCTGCTTTAACAGGAGGAAGACCGCCGGGATTTGGCAGTCACTCATTTATTCATAATACCCGACTTTCAGGGAAATAAATCTGCGGGAGCGATTCTCATTGATCGTTCTGATTACACTTTTTGGTGGTACTGAAAGAGCGTGTTACACGATGATTTTACTGCCGGCTGACTGCTCCGTCAGCAATGCCCATATTTCTGTAGGTTTCCATCAAGGCATCCTGGTCGTCGGTAATGACCAATAATTTATCGTTCTCCTGCAATACCGTATTTCCGGTGGGAACAAAATATATTTCGTCACGTTTTACCATAACAACCAATGTCTTGTCAGGTAACGGCATATCCATCAAACGGTTTCCCTTGTTCAGGGTTTGAGCGACCACACTTATCTCGGTAGTAACCGATTTGATATCGTCTGAGAATTCGATATCAAACTCCTTGAGTTTCTTGTATTCCCTTGGTTTATCCGCAAGTTTATGCAGCCTGGCGACCCAACTGAGGGTTGTTCCCTGTACAATAAGAGAAACGAGAGTACAAAAGAAAACAATATTGAATATGAAGCGGGCATGAGGGACTTGTTCTGCCAAAGGTATAATTGCAAAAATGATAGGGACTGCACCTCGGAGTCCCACCCAGGAGATGAATGATTTTTCTCTGAAAGTCATTTTCCGGAAAGGTATTAAGCTGAGAAATACACTTGCCGGTCTGGTTACCAGAATCATGATAAAGCTAATGATCAGTCCCGGGATAATCACGGGAATTAATTCGTGAGGATTTACGAGTAATCCCAGAGTAAGGAACATCAGTATCTGGCTTAGCCAGGCCAATCCATCGAAGAAATTCATCGAAGATCTTTTATGAACAAAACGCGCGGTCCCGATCACCAAGCCCCCGATATAAACAGCCAGATAACCATTCCCCCGAATAAAATAGGTCAGGGAAAAAATAAAGATACAGGATGTAAACACTAAAATGGGATAGAAAGAAGCATTATCGATCCTTATCCGATTGATGATCCTCACCGCCAGTTTACCAAAAACAAATCCGGCACCAGCTCCTATAACAAGCTGCGAGAGGGTTTTTAAAGCAATTATCCAATAATTCGTTTCGGCACCATTTTGTATGATTCCGATTAACGTAATAGTCAGCATATACGCCATGGGGTCGTTACTTCCACTTTCAAGTTCAAGCAAAGGTCTCAGGTTATTTTTCAGGTGAACTCCCTTAGAACGTAAGATTGCAAAAACCGAAGCAGAATCGGTTGATGACATGGTCGCGGCAAGCAACAGCGCCGTCAGTAGCCCCGCCTGCTCACCTATCTCTGTCATTCTGAATACTATCCAGATCATCAGGCCGGTAAAAACTGTAGTCAGAAGTACTCCGGCGGTAGCTAACACAACTCCCTGTGCAACGATTGGTCTGACCTCTGAAATCTTCGTGTCCATTCCGCCTGAAAAAAGAATAATGCATAGAGCAACCGTTCCAATTGTCTGGGCAATATAAAAATTTTCAAATTCAATGCCCAAACCGTCTGTCCCCGACAACATGCCGACAGTTAAGAATAACAACAAAACGGGCACGCCCAATTTGTATCCTGCTTTTCCAGCCAGAATGCTCACAAAAAACAGGATAGACATGACTAATAAAACAGCCTCGACAGTTATTTTCATTAATGCAATTTAACTCTTAAAAAATGATTCCGATTCCAACCAGAAGAAAGAGATATCCAGAAGAAAGAGCCATCACCTCTTTACAAATATAGTACTTAGGACCTCTTCCTCAAATAACACCCGGAGCTTATTTACAGTTCAGGTTTAGAAAACTATGATTTCACAATTCCTACCCGTTTGTAAAAAAGAGCAATCCCGCCCTGCTCGTGATATAAAAAAGGAAGAAATCGATCGATCTCTTCCCTTTCCTCCTTTTCTGCATCCGGACATGAATCCGAAAGCAGCTGATTACCTGTTATTTAACAGGAATTCCTATGCTAACAATCCTTAAAAAAATTACCCAAGATGCTTTGGTTTGGGGGATTTAAAGTAAATTAATTTTTTTAATCTCTTATATGACAGAAGTCTTTTTAGGGTAACAAGGACGGAAGATACACGATTAAGAAATTGTTTAGAATGATTCTGCGAAGATTATTTTTTATCGTTTGATTGAATTTTTCAGTTTCTTTATACAGAATAAAAATTCGAAATGCATGTGGGAAATTATTAAGGCAGCTATTCTTGGAGTGGTAGAGGGATTAACTGAGTTTCTTCCGGTTTCCTCAACAGGTCATTTAATTCTGGTGAATCAGTGGCTGGCATATTCCAAGGAATTTACGGTCCTTTTTGATGTGTTTATCCAAATGGGCGCAATTCTGGCTGTTATCCTCTATTTTTGGAAAGATATTTTTCCTTCCCGTCCCTCCTTATTGTTTGAAAATGATTTCATCGCATTTTGGTCGAAAGTATTAATCGCCTTTTTGCCGGCAGCTCTGTTGGGGTTTCTTTTTGCCGGCTTCATCGAAGAAAAGCTGTTTAACATGACGATAGTCAGCATCAGTCTCCTGATTGGCGGAATATTTCTGATTATACTTGACCGGAATAGGGAATCAGGGAAGATCTTGTCTGTTAATCAAATGCCCTACAGGATGGCATTAATTATAGGAATGTTCCAGTGCATTGCCATGATTCCGGGCACTTCACGGTCGGCTGCAACAATTATCGGAGCACTGCTTTTGGGATGTTCCAGAAAACTTGCAGCCGAGTTTTCCTTTTATTTAGCTATTCCAACCATTATATCAGCTTCAGTGTATTCATTGGTAAAGACCCAGATCAGTTTCTCGCTGCATGATCTCTTGATCCTGACAACCGGTTTTGTGGTTTCATTTGTCGTAGCTATAGGGGTAATCAAATTTCTGATGAACTTCATAAAAAAACATAGTTTCGTGGTTTTTGGTTATTACCGGATCGTTCTGGGGATTATTTTATTGATCTGGCTTTTCAATACAACACCTGTCAATTAATTTTCACCCGCTGGTGCTGGTATATACTATTGGTTTACAGATCATCCATTGTAAACTTAATTCCGAATGAAACCATATTCGCCTTGAAGGAGGAATTCCTTTCATACCTGTAAAATTTCAAGTCTATACTTTTCATATGAAGCTTCCAAACACGGAGTTTTGTAAAAATATCGGTATAGGAAACGCCAAAACCATATTGATTTGAATTGAATTTGGACAGATCATAATCGGACGTATAGTATTTTTCGGTCGACGAATGCTGTTCATAAGGCGCAAAATAATCAGCAGCAGTCTGATTATAAAAACGATATGACGGATACAAAGTGAATTTACCGGATATTTTGATAGGAATTTCTATACTTGCAGTATGTGATTTAATTCCCCAGTCGTCAGTATAGTAACGGTAATAAGTCCTTGCCACGAAAGTTTCATTCAAATAAAAATTTAATCTTCCGCCAACAGCTAATTTTGATCTGGTCCCGGGCAATTGTTCTACGTCGTCCGCAAGCTGGAAATTTTCAATGAATGAATCCGGCTTATCGCCAAAATAGATCCGGTGATAAGGTGTAGATAAAAGTCCTTCTTGTCTGACGAGATCTAATGATAAGGAACCCTGCAATTTTTTAGATAGTATCTGAGAAAAACCCAGACCCAGCGAATACGAGTTTCTGGATTTATGGTCAAATCCATTGAAAGAAGGGTTATAAGGCGTATGGCCGGTAACTTTTTCCCACGGAATTCGTCCATCCTCTTCATCATCGCCCATCCGGCCGGCAAAAGACCTTAGTTCGACGGGATACAGCAATTTCCATTGATCCAGGTATACGTTTCCATTGATACTAAATTCCGTATTTTTTTCATTGAACAGCCAGGCGTAGCTACCGCCAAATCCAAATGAAGAATAATCAAATTCGTTTGATAAAGAAAGTTTACCCGACCAGATACGGTCTCTGTCATCCGAGCTATGACTGAACGAACCGGTGACATTCGTATAGAGATCAGCCCGGGAAGCTCCTGAAGAAGCCTGGAAAGGATCAGCCTTTTGACCCCCGTCAAAAGGGTTAATATTACTTGAAGATGCCGAAGTGTAAGAAGAAATACCCGCATCAAGGGTCAGTACATCATCATCGTTGAGCGGTACCGAAATAACAATCGTTGGCGTGAAATCGGTCAGTTTTTCGGTACCAATACCACCGCTTACTGCCGCATTGTCTCCGTCCTGTGAATAGTAGCTGGTTAAAATGTCTATTTCCGTGCTTTCCAGTACTCTGCTCTTGTATAGGGTGTCCTGCTTTTGTTCTTTAATTTGCGCAAATCCTTCTGTCACAACAGAAAACATGATTATAATAATTGACAATTTCTTCATTTGCATAATTTTCAGTTCAGATTTCTGCAATTTTTATGAGTTAATTACATCCGCAACCGCCACCGGTTTTTCCTCCGTTAGCTCCCGAAGCTGCTTCCCTGTATGCCTGAAAGTTCGTTTCAAACCGGTCCGTTTTTTTCGTGACAAGCGCCATATCGGGATCATTAAGATTAATCTTTTCATATTCTTTTACTGCCGTACATGAAACCAAAAAACCCGAAATCATGATCAGCAGAATTATTTTCTTTCTCATATCTTATTAATTTGAATGTTCTGCGATGTAAAAATCTTGCCGTTATCGTCAATAACTATACATTCTACTCCCGGTAGCTGGTTGATGCGGTTGATGCCGGCTTCGGTTCCCATTACAAAAAGCGCAGTTGCCAGGGCATCTGCCAGCTCTGCCTTTTGAGCAAAAACAGTTGCACTGATCATTCCGGAAGCAGGATAGCCTGTCTTAGGATCGATTATATGTGTGTAGCGTTTACCGTTAAAAGTGACATATTTCTCATAATTGCCCGATGTGACCACAGCTCCTTCCCGAATGGGTAAGATTGCAAATACTTTATTTTTATTCAGTGGATTGGTTATCGCAATTTTCCATTCGTCTCCGCCTGGTTGTTTGCCCCATGTATTCATATCACCGGAAGCATTGACGATCCCCGCCTGAACGCCCTTCCCGATTAACAATGCCTTGGCTTTATCAGCAGCATATCCTTTACCGATGGCTCCAAATCCAATTTTCATTCCCTGCAATTTCAAAAAAACGGTCGAATGCGTTTTATCCAGAATAATATTCTGATAGCCTACTTTCGACACAGATGCTTTAATCGCTTCTTCCGAGGGCATTTCAGTCATACTGCCGTCAAACCTCCAAATTTTGTCCATCGACGCATAACTGATATCGAAAGCTCCATCGGTCAGCTTCGAGATACTGATTGACCTTTCGATCAATCCGAACAATTCAGGATCGACCTGAACGGGTTGAATACCGGCGTTTTTGTTAATCTCTGAAGTCTCAGAGTCAGGATCCCATTCTGAGATCAGGCGCTCGATCCGGCTGACCTCAGCGACGGCAAGATCAATATAAGTATTTCCCTGAAGCGAATCACCTGCGACAACAGTAATATCAAAGCGACTTCCCATCAGCAAAAGCGTCCTTTTGTATACCTTCTGGGAAAAGGTGTGGGCCGTTATCAGCAATGCCGCGATCAGAAAGAAATGTTTCATTTGAAAGATAAAAGATGTTGAATATAATCGTCAGGAGTCATTTTTTTATACCCTGTTTCTCCTAATTTATGTCCCTGCGGATCAAAAATGACGACAAAAGGGAAGAATCCCTGCCTGTTATAAA
>JBDKTZ010000011.1:0-13581 GCA_039679975.1 Prolixibacteraceae bacterium | reverse complement strand
ATCCTACCAGAAGAGAAATCATAAGCGTACTGGCGCGAGGATCTTTGAATTTGAATGCCGTCGCCGGAAAGTTCGACATTAGCCGGCCTGCCATTTCAAAACATATAAAAATATTAACTGAATGCGGGCTTGTGACAATCAGAACAGAAGGAAGGGAACGATTTTGTGAAGCAAAACTGGCTACACTTCAGGATGTTTCGGAATGGACGAATCAATTTAAATTCTTTTGGGAGAATAAATTGAATGCGCTGGAAAGGCATTTGTCAAATCAAGTTAAATGAGGTCAAAACGTTAAAGCACAAATCAGAAAAAATGGAAAATAATCAGGTAATTCTGGAAAAATTGTTCGATGCAACAATTGAGAGAGTTTGGGAAGCCATTACAAATAAGGACGAAATGAAAAGCTGGTATTTCGACCTCGAAGATTTTCAGCCTGTAGTGGGTTTCCAATTTCAATTTTACGGGGGGCATGAGGAAGGAATCCAATACCTGCATTTATGTGAGGTCATAGAGGTAATTCCGCAGAAGAAACTGACATATAGTTGGCGGTATGCCGGTTATTCAGGTATTTCGTTTGTGACATTCGATTTATATATGCAGGGAAACCAAACATTGCTGAAGCTTACCCATCGCGGTATTGAATCGTTCCCGGCGGAGAATCCGGATTTTGCATTGCATAATTTTGGAGAAGGTTGGGGCGAATTGTTGAATAACAGGTTGCGAAAACACCTGGAAGAGCAAAATTTTCAATACCAAATATCAGTCAATGCTGCACCTGAAAAAGTGTTTGAGAGTCTGACCAGGAAAATACCTTTTTGGTGGACAGAGATGTTCGAGGGAGAATCAGATAACGAAGGCGAATCATTCACCGTTCGTTTTGGCCCTGCTGTTTTTAAAACAATGAGGGTGGAAAAACTAATCCGCAATAAAATGGTTGTATGGTTTGTAACCGACACGTTAATCGATATTCCCGAACTTACTAACAAAACGGAATGGTTGAACACCAGTATTGTTTGGGAGCTTTTAACGGAAGATACAAATACGCAAATCCGACTGACTCATGTTGGTTTAAACCCTCGTATTGAATGCTACGGGATTTGCTCGACAGGATGGAGGCAGTTTTGCGACAGTTTAAAAGCTTATGTGGAAAAAGGAATTGGTACAGCGTTTAAAGAAATTACATTAAAATGACGAAAAAATATGGGCAAGCGGATTAAATAGAACAAAAAGGAGGTTTGGCTGTAAGTTCCCACACCCGCTTAGAACAAGCGAGATACTGGTGCGCGTAACATATTATGGCATACGACGCCATAAACTGTCGGCGGTCATTGTAACGGACTACCCAATAAAAACAGTAACTTGAATTTTGAAAAATAGGCTGAGAAATCTAAAAACAGAGAACGAAATATGAGAAAACTAATTGCAGCAATCAATATGACACTTGACGGGTATTGCGACCATACTGCCGGACTACCCGATGAGGAAATACATCAACATTATACGGAACTTTTAGGTCGGGGAGACGCAATTCTATATGGTAGAACTACCTATCAGCTTATGGAGTTTTGGCGACCTTTCCTGGAAAATCCTTCGGAAGAAAAATCAATGAATGACTTTGCCATAGCTATTGACAAAATTCCAAAGATCGTCTTTTCCCATACCATGAAAAATGTTGAATGGAAAAGTGCAACCCTGGCAAATCGTGAATTAAAAGAAACTGTTGTAGAGCTTAGGCAACAATCGGGTAAAGATATTTTTGTTGGTAGTCCCGGTTTAATTATACAACTGTTAAACCTTAACCTGATTGATGAATTGCAGCTTTGCATATATCCGGTTGTTGTGGGAAACGGGATGCCATTATTTAAAGACATAAACGACCGGACTGTTTTTAAACTCATTAAGACTAAAACCTTTAAAGGTGGAGCGATAATTCTGTATTATGAACCGGTAAACAAAACGACCAAAATTCTTTCATTGTACTAAAGTTTTGATTCACCTTAATAACGACTGACAATTCAATATGAGGACAAAGGAGTCGGTTTTTTTTGGGGAGTTCGTTTAAAAATAGCAGGCAACGTTGAGGGTTTGTATCATAAGGATTTCAATAAAGGTATTGCAGAAGGACGGTTTTAAATTGATCCAACAGTGCGATAATTCTGTAATTTTGAAATTAATCAAAAAGAGAAAGGGTATGAATGTGGAAATAAAGCCGCTTGGAAAAATAGACTTTAAAACAATATCATTAGCATTTAGCAATGCCTTTTCCGAGTATGACATTCAGATAAACGCCAACGAACTCAAAACAATGTGGAAGAGACGTGGTTTTAATCCCGATTTATCTTTTGCCGCATTTGAAGGAGGAGATATTGTGGCATTTACGTTGAATGGAATTGGAAACTTCAAAGGAATTAAAATGGCTTACGACACGGGCACCGGGACGCTGAAAAATTATAGAGGGCAAGGTTTGGCCACAAAAATATTTGAATATTCAATACCATATTTAAAAAAGGCAAATATCAATCACTATCTGCTCGAAGTATTGCAACATAATACGAAAGCTGTTTCTGTTTATAGAAAAATCGGGTTTAAAGTGACTCGTGAATTTAATTATTTCGTTTGGAAGAATGAAGAAATCAAAGATGAAACCAAAAAACCTAACCCTGGTTATGTTGTTGAAACATTCGATGTTAATCAATATGCTTCGGTTTCTGATTTTTGGGATTTCTATCCCTCCTGGCAGAACAGTTTTGAATCAATTGACAGAACAAGAGAAGACTTTATCAGTTTAGGCGTATTTGCACGCGAAAAACTAATCGGATATTGCATTTTTGAGCCTGATTCGGGAGATATTACTCAAATAGCCGTTGACAAAGCTCATAGAAGAAATGGTATCGCTTCGTTATTGCTTCAAAAAATTGGTAAACTCAATAAGAATACAAAAACAAAGCTAATAAACACTGATATTACCTGTTGCTCAATTGTAGATTTTCTAAAGGCGAAAAATATAGAGATAACAGGGAAGCAATTTGAGATGATTAAAGAAGTATAAAAGGCCCTCGGCCTACCCGACCAGCTAATGGTTCCGTTATGGTGCATGAAAAGACAAGATTTCGATGAAAACATATCAGGATAAGATAGATAAGCAATTTGAATTTAATAAGGGGAAAAACCTTTTTTATAACGGAATTTTTAAGTCATTAAAATTTAACTCTGAGATATTGAATGCAATTGAAAAGATAGATTCAATTGATTCAGAATCTGAAAATTTGCTGATTGATTATTTAACGAACCGAGCTGTTCAGGAGTTTTGTAAGATTAACCAATATTACACATTTGACGCACAAGCCTACTCGATTTTGAGGAGTTTGTATGTTGATTTATTTGCAAACTTAAAAAACAGCAAATCCTCAATTGAATCCATAGCTGAAAGGCACTATCGTAATTTAGTAAAATGGCTGCAGGAGACTAATTCATTTGCAGAAAAGATTTACACTTCTAAAGGTGAATTGATAGAATCGGTGGCATGTTCAGAATATAGTCCGGACCTGCAGATTGAAGTTCTGCAAATTGACATACATCAAATCGGCGAACCTGTTTTGGACATTGGATGTGGGCAACAGGGTTACCTGGTATTATTTTTACGCCAAAATGGTATTGAGGCTTACGGATTTGATAGATTCGCATATAACAACCCCGCCCTAAGCAATTCAGATTGGTTTGAATATAAATTTGAAAAAAATGAATGGGGTACAATAATCAGTAATCTTGGATTTTCAAATCATTTTCAGCATCATCATCTTCGAAGTGATGGTAATTTTATTGGCTATGCAAAGAAGTATATGGATATTTTGAGTTCGTTGAAAATTGGAGGGAATTTTCATTATGCTCCGGATTTACCATTTGTTGAGCAGTATCTGGATAACGATAAATATCAATTAACAAAGCATAGTATTGGAAATTATGAATTTAAATCAACCAAAATAAAAAGATTAAAATAATGCACGACGGCAGAACAATCTGCCTCCGCCAGAGGGCGTAAAATAAACTCTGTCCATAAGGATAAAAATAGTTAACATTGCAACTTATGGCAGAAAGAAAAAGAAGAGAAGAGACGCCGGAATATAAGGCGATGCGTGATTTGGCGATTGAACAATTACTCAGTGGAAAATCACTAACCGGAGAAGGAGGTGTTTTCGCTCCGATGTTGAAAGAGTTCCTGGACAGTGCTCTTGACGGGGAGATGGAAAGTCACCTGGATCAGGAAGAACGATCGCAGGGGAATAAGCGTAACGGCAAAGGCAGTAAAGTGATTAAGACCAGCGCCGGAGAGATTCCCCTAGAAACCCCGCAGGACCGTCACAGCAGTTTTGACCCCCAAATCATCAAGAAGCGGGAAACGGTCCTGGCCGATCACCTGGCTCCCAAAATCATAGGCTTATATGGCAAAGGGATGAGTTTGCGGGACATTTCCGAGGAGATCAAGGAGATGTATGATGTAGAGATTTCCGCCATGACATTGAGCGAGATTACTGACCGGGTGATCCCGAAGGTGAAAGAGTGGCAGAACCGGCCCCTGGATGATGTTTATCCGATTGTTTTTATGGATGCCATGCATTATAAAGTGAGGGATAACGGCAGGGTCGTTTCCCGTGCAGTGTATAATATTCTGGCCGTCGATAAAGAAGGACGTAAAGATCTGATCGGCATGTATCTTTCAGAAAGTGAAGGAGCCAATTTCTGGCTAAGTGTATTAACTGATCTGAAGAGCCGTGGGGTAAAAGACATTCTGATTGCCTGTACTGATAACCTGACCGGCTTCACTGAGGCAATTTTGAGCATCTTCCCTCAAACGGAAATTCAGAAGTGCATCATCCATCAAATCCGCAACTCCTTAAAATACATTGCATCGAAAGATCAGAAGGCCTTTATGGTTGATTTAAAGAACGTATATAAAGCAGCAACCAAATCACAGGCGGAAACGGAACTGTTAAACCTGGAAGAGAAATGGGGCAAAAAATACCCGGTGGTGATCCGTTCATGGCATGAGAATTGGGAAGAACTGAGTGCTTATTTTCAATACGATGAGCCGGTTCGTAAACTGATTTACACCACCAATGCCGTTGAAGGGTTCCATCGTCAGGTAAGAAAGATCACCAAAACAAAAGGCGCCTTTACAAACGATATGGCCCTGATGAAACTGATCTACCTGGCCGTACAGAACATCTCCAAAAAATGGACACAGCCTCTGCAAAACTGGGGACTAACCATCCAACAATTATGCATCAAATTTGGAGGCCGGTTGAAAATCAATCTGTAAGATCCAATTTTGAAAAGCAAAGGTAGATCGATTCCAGAACCCGTCAAGGGTATATCCAACGGCTTCGCCTGCTCAGCCGCCCTTGACAGAACCCGCAATCTGATCAAAAAAGCTTTTACAAATTGGATCTAATGAAAAATATGATTTACTTTGAAAACAATCTAAAACGAACCGGACAGAGTTCAATTTACACTCCCCTCCGCCATCGTCCACTCATGTTTTATCGAACATCTCAAATTTAAATCAATTCTTTACATTAGTTCTTAACAAGGTCTCATTTTATTATTGTAATTTGCATCAACGTTGCATAAAACACTCTAACGTTGTACTCAATTGAAATAAAATGACAGGAACACAATTTTTATTAATATTTATACCATCGATTTTGGTGATAGGCTTAATAATAGATGGTTATAGAAGATTCGTTTTGAAAAAGAAAAAGCATCTAAATTATTGGGTGTTTTTCTTTCTGGCCTTCTTTAGCTATTTCCAATCGTGGAATGCAGACTACTTTTTTGATCCTCAACAATATAAAAGAGAAACAAACGATATCCCTCAAATTGAAAAGTCTATGCAGTTAGGTTATCGGTCCCGATTTAGAGAAAAATGGATTAACAGTGACACCTCGAAAATTCAACACGCATCCAAAATCATAAAACTTGGACAATCTATAGAGAAAGAAATAGACTTTTTTACAAATGAAATAGAGAATAAAACCTTAAGAATTGAGACAACTTTCCCTATGTTCGATAATCAGCCCCAAAAAGAATATACCTTACAAAATGGAATAATCAGAGACAATGACCGTAATGGATCAAGAATTCAAATGACAACTCTTGATGAGAAACAGAAAGATAGCCTATTGATTGAATGGAAATTGAAAAAACAACCGACCACAAACAAGTAACCGCTGTGCCGGCTTGTAATGCGGGCACGATAACAGTACAAGCATTACAAAACGAGCATTAATCGCCTTATGCCTGCTGAAAAGAGTGAAAGAACGATATCCGGCATTGTTTTACCACTGAAGGGTAGGATTCTCGTAATGAAACACATAGATTTGTATAACAAAACCATATAATGACGGAAGACTGTCAGGTATGATTGTGCAAGGGCCTGGGGAAATTTCCTTCGCTCGACCCGGTAAACGTTATCACCAGGCTTATTCAGACATAAAATGACAACTGAACCAATTGTTGATATTAAAAAAGCACGCCGTGTAGATCTGGACTGGCTAAGAGTCTTGGCTGTTCTTTTACTTGTACCATTCCATAGTGCTTTAATTTTTATTTCTGACCCCAATGTGATTATGTATGTAAAAGATGAAATAAACAGTTCATTTCTCAATCATTTTGCAGGATGGACACATCAGTTTCACATGCCGGTTTTGTTTTATGTTTTAATAATAAGTAATTTAAACCGGTGGATGTGGCTTTTATCTATTCTCGGTTTTGGGCATTGTTGTCTAAACAAGAACAGTAATGTGCTAAAATATCTGTCGTCAGCATCCTACCCGTTCTATATTTTCCATTTGCTATTGAATACAGTTATTGGTTTTTATACTATAAAACTCCCGGTCACTGTAGAAATCAAGTATTCAATGATTGTAGTATTGACAACCCTATCAACATTCCTTGTTTACGAGTTTGTAAAACGTATTCCTGTTATTCGTTTTCTATTCGCCACATACCCCGCAGGGTATAAACAAAAGTCTCCTAAAACCAACAGTAGAATTGAAAAAGGAGATAAACATGGCCTCGGAAACGATAACTTCGGAAAGAGCGTCCATCGCAACCATTTTTACTAACAGGTTGGCACCCCGGGCAGATATGCCGTAAAGTTAAATCCGGGCATAGACAGAGTGACTAAAGAGAAAGCTAAGCGGGAAGAAAATAAAGATAGGATCCTGCAAAAATTAAGTAAAATAGCTATTCTGATTCACAAAATATTTTTAATTTAGTGAATCCAATTTTTAATCATGCCTCCAAAGAAAACCATCGAAACCCGTCGGGGGCAACGGGTTATTCTGATCTCGTTTGCGGCACGCCTGGTCAGGCAGGGAACCCTCACAAACAACGCTGTCAATTCTGTAATGGGATAACGGCCTGTGACAACAGCGGTACTCAAGCGCCAGCAATGAACCTGACCCTCCGGAGCCGCCGTCCAGCCAAGCTTTGTCCAACATCTCAAATTTAGACGAATTCTTTACATTCGTCCTTAATAAAATCTCATTTGATTATTGTAATTTGCATCAAAGTTGGACAAAATACTATTGTAGCTACAACAAAAAAATGAGAACAATGATACTTAAACAAAAACAAGGATTTAGTAAAAAAGAGTTTGAACTTATTGATGATACTTTAAAGATTAAGACTAAGGATTCAAGCAAAAATGAGGAATGGACAATAAAGATTGAGCAACTCGGTGAAGACAAATATTATCAATCGACCTCCAAAATAGGAGCAAATATAGTAGCAGTTTGTTTTTTAGCATTTTGTCTTTTTGTAACAATTGCTTTTATTGTAGATGGTGATAAGGCTCAAAATATCTGGGTATTATTAGGGGTCTATGCACTATTTGGAGGAATAGCTATGTTCCTATTATTAACCCCCCGAAAAAGAGAATTACATTTAATTGGAGGCAATATTCAAATGACATTTTTCCCAGATAGTCCATCAAAAGAAAAAGTAGATGAGTTTATTGATGAAATAATAAGGAGATCAAAGAAGATTTTAATTGAAAAATATGGAAAAATTGATCCCGATTTGCCAGAAGATACCCAGATGAATCAGCTAAATTGGCTAAAAAATCGAAATTTGATTTCTGAAAAGGAATATGAACAATCAAAACAAGAATACAAAACAAGAAAATTGATAAATGGGCAGTAGCTAATCGAATAGCACGCCCTGCCAGTAAACCCTGACAAGGATAGACTTTCACACCACCATGGGTACGGGTCTAGTATACAGCGGTTCATTAAGATGTGTCCGATTACAATAAAATTGAAGTAAATATTAAGTTTATAATTAATAACTTAGACTATGAAATGGGAATACAAAATCGTTTATATTAATGCTAAAAAGCGTACTAGTACTGGACTACCGGATGAAATTAACGAGCAATTTGACAAATATGGTCGTGAAGGTTGGGAGTTAGTTAAAGTTGAACCCAAATTGGATGGTGGATTCATGGCATTTGGATTTGGATGGATTCATCAAACCGTTGGCTACGTTGCATTTTTTAAGAAACCATTGAATTGATTCATTGATAAAATACAACTGGTCATAAATAGGAACATGAGCGGCGTGCAACGCCCCGCGATTATTCCCGGTTGAACAACACACGGCGGGTTCAGGCTATGCACTTATTGAAGGTTTTTCTTGGATTTACCAGATAGAATGGGCAGAAAACAGCCCGACGTTCATTGACATTTTACAGGTTTTTGTGATTTTCAGATCTGTTTGCATCAGCGACTTGATGTTTAAGCCCTGCTTTTTTAGTGTTTTTGCTGGTATTGGGGCATACTTCTCCCGGATGCACCCAAAACGCAAGATGAGTTGTTGTTTAGGAATAGATGGCTGGTTTGTATAGCTGACCCCATGCCGGTGAGCGTATCCGCGGCAGTTCCCTGACAACGATCATCCTTCCGGTTTTGCATACCGGGCAAAGGCATGGGTTTATGCCGGTGAGCCTTGCCAAGCGCTCAACATTGGTTTCCGGTGGTTTTTGCCGTTTGATTACCGAGTCAATATCCGGTTTCTGTTGGGGAACGAACTGTAGTTTCAGGTTCCGTTTAACCGTATGATTGTAAATACCAAAGCGGCGGATTTTGGCAAATCTTCGGGGCAGGATGTGTAAGGTAAAGCATCTGAGGAACTCCACCCCATCAAGAATAGCAGGCTTTTTCATGGCCCTGTCACGATAATCCTTTGCCAGAAAGGTTACTTCTCCATCAGCAATATTCAGGATGCGCTGGTTGGTAATGGCTACCCGGTGGGTGTATTGGCCCAGGTATTTGACCACGTGCTCAGCGCTTGCCAGCGAAGGTTCGCAGTGAACCACCCATTTGGTGTGATAAGCCTGCTCAACGATAGTTAAACCCGATTTCTTTCTCATATTCAGAAATTTTATTGGTGAATAATTCCGGAGTATGGAAAGAATCTGGTAATTTTAAACAGCTATCCACGTAGGCGGATTTAGTTCACTACAATGATTAGATCAAATTATTTGAGCGACATAAACGCTTATACCTAAACAAATTAATATGCAAAACTGGAAAACAGAAATGCTGGCAGAAATATATTTGGAAGGTGTGAGAGGTGCTATACCTTTCGCTAATGAACAAATTGACTTTCTAATGCGAATAATTGATTCATTTAAACCTGACCTAACTTCATTCTTGGACTTAGGTTGTGGTGACGGAATTTTGGGACGGATGATTTTGTCTAAATGGAATAAAGCAAGAGGGGTTTTTGTGGATTATTCAGAACCAATGATAAAAGCCGCAAAATCTAAAGTCCAACAACATGAGAACCAATTATCATTTGCCGTTTTGGACTTTGGAAATACAGAATGGTTGACTTCAATTTCACAAGAGTTTCCTGTTGATGTAGTAATTTCAGGTTTCTCTATTCATCATCAACCGGACAACGACAAAAAAAGAATTTACAAAGAAATTTTTAACCAAATACTAGAACCTGGAGGAGTTTTCCTAAATCTTGAACAGGTTAAATCTCCTACGCAAGAAATTGAAGCTATATTCAACGACTTCTTTATAGACAGTATGCGAAAGTATCAACAGGAAAATAATAACAGTATTCCCATAGAAACAATTGAAGAAGAGTTCTATAAAGACAAAAACATAAACATCTTGTCACCTGTTGACGAACAATGTTCATGGTTAAGAGAAATAGGTTTTATCCAAGTGGATTGTTATTTTAAAGCATTTGAAATGGCAATATTTGGAGGAGTAAAACCAAAATAAGAAACAACGAACCGCCAATAACTAAGCGTTCGAATGGTACGCAGTGTCAAATCTGAACGCAGTGGTGACAATCCCTTCGGACGCAATAGCATTTCGCCGCTAACGCGCAATTTGTATCGCATGACCAATTAAACAATATCCCTTATTTTTATGGCTCATCCGGTTGAAGCAGGAAGCTTTGGGAAAACATTATTAACCATACGAAAATGCCCGCTACCTATTAAAACAGGTAGCGGGCATTTTGGGATTAGGTTTGTTTTATTACAGATTATCTATAGTGACAAGTGTCAGGCTTGAATAGATTGTAGGAACTTCCTTGGCACCATTGTTCACAAGATTAAGAGACTTGGCTGGATTACCGGAAATGTAACTATTGAGAATCATGGCACTGTTGTATGCCATTTCTTCAATTCCCTTGTCAATTGTCATACCCTGACGTCCATTGGCAATGTTCTGTTTTGCAGTAGCATTGTTGTCTTGACCTGTGACAATAGGAAATTGTCCTTTGAAGCCGTGAGCGACTGTGGCATTGATGATTCCTGCAGCTGTATTATCGTTGGCAGCGAGTATCATATCAGGAGCTTCACCTGCTGCATAGCTGTTGAGAAGGCGTGATGCCATTTCATTTTCTGCGGCTTCTGTCGTCCAACTTGGAAGAGCAATCTCGTTGTATGTTTTCTTCCCGCTCTTGACAACAAGAGATCCATTATCGATATAGGGTTTGAGCAGTCCGTAGGCGCCTTCATAGTAAAGGATTGCGTTACCGTCGCTCAAAGGACCTGCAAACAGTTCTATTGTCATAGGACTTTTGCCAGATGCTCTGAAGCTTTGTAGAAGAAACTGGGCCTGCATTACACCAACCTTCGACGGATCGCATGCTGAAAAGAAGTCAATGCCTGCATTGTCATAAATAATTCTATCATGGCAAATGAAATTGCAATCCTGATTGGCTTCAAGTATTCCTGACTCATTGATCAGTGCGTAATCAATTGCTGTAATAACGAAGTTGGTAATACCGTCGGCTATGGCCTGTCTGAGTTGTCCTACTTGTTCTACAGCTCCTTCAGCAGTATTCTCAGCTGTGTACAGCTTTACTTCATATCCATAATACTCTATAGCTTTCTGGAGATATTTGGCATCATCAGCCCATCTTGGAGTTATAGAGGCAGATGGCAGCAATACAGCTACCTTCTCTTTTTTAGAATCATTATCATTGTCTTTTGTACAAGAAAACAAGGAAAAAATCATTAAAACGCTTAGAGAAAAATAAGCAAAAAATTTGTTCATAGACTTTTAAGGTTTAAAAAAAATAATGTAATAGAATAATATCAGTTATATAAGCAAGCTTACAAGGACAAACTTACAAAAAACATAATTATAAACCCTAATAAATATTCACTAATGTCCAATAAAGATCTTGAATGGATCATGTAAAAAATTATAAATAAGAACGTTGTGAATGCAAAGACAACGTCGATTTCAGTCTAAAATACAAACATCGAATTGTGGCTTCTTGTGTATTTGTTGAACTGTTTTGCAGATGTCTGAAGACTCGATATATAATATCTGGCTTGCCGGGAAGTCTCACCTGTTGACTTAATGATCCTTTCTGATTCGATTTTAAAAACTGTTTTCAGTTGTTTCCACTGATCGGCACATGGTATCATTTCAAGGTCAGTATATACCAGGCATTTTCTGGTTTCAATCCGGCCATGCCCGCAATCAGTATCTACATGGGTAATTTTGAAATAAAGTTGTCTTTTTGGACTACTTTTTGTATATTTGCACCATGAATAAAAAGCGTGAGCTAATATTTTACAAGGACTATTTTCGGGATTTTTATAAGTCGCAGGCAAAAAAAGTTCAAACAAAAATTATCTGGACTTTTAGGATTATCGAAGATATAGAAAGAATTCCGGAGATTTATTTTAAACATTTTGAAAATGCAGATGGATTATATGAGATACGCATACAATTAGGTAGTGATATTTATAGAATTTTCTGCTTTTTCGATGATGAAAACATAGTTGTTGTGGGTCATGGATTTCAAAAGAAAACACAAAAGACACTACAAAAAGAAATTGAAAAGGCCCAAAAAATAAGGAAGGAGTACTTTGATGAAAAAGAGTGATATTAAGACATTAGACCAATTTATTGACGAAGAAATTGGTAAAAAGGGGACTAAAAATCGGGAAAAGTTTGAAGCAGGTTATGAAGCTTTCAAATTAGGAGTATTGATCCAACAAGCCAGACAAGAAAAAGGTATGACCCAGGAACAACTTGCCAATTTAGCAGGGACAAATAAGTCGTATATTTCAAAATTAGAAAAGGATCTAAAAGACATCCGTTTTTCGACCCTTCAGCGGATTATCAAAGAAGGACTTGGTGGACACCTTGAAATATCGATAAAATTATAACATATAACAGGCCAAAACTTGCCCCATCCTTCGCCGATCTATCGGTGCTCCTTCGCTGATGGTTCGGTGATGGATAACGAAGTACTAAAAGCGATCATAAAAGCGTTGTTTACAACATTGGCAAAATATTGGCGGATCAATTGCCCCGACACAGTGAAAGCTGGTCTTATGGCACTGCCTCCTTCAAAAAGGAAATTACGAAAAGACAACGCATGATATGGAAAAACTAACTGAAAATCAGATAAACGCCTTTATTCAGGAAGGCTTTTTAAAAATTGAAAATGCATTTCCCTCTGAAGTCGCTTCCAACTGCCGCGAAATTTTGTGGAAAGCTACTCAATGCGATCCCGATAATCCCAACAGTTGGACGCAACCCGTAATCAGAATAGGTGAACTGGGATTTGAACCGTTTAAAAAAGCTGCAAATACCCCGATCCTTCATCATGCTTTCGATCAACTCGTTGGAAAAGGAAATTGGCTGCCGCGAGTCACATTGGGTTCCTTTCCGATACGTTTCCCCACCAAAGAAAATGCTAATGATACCGGTTGGCATGTCGATGCAAGTTTTCCCGGTGAAAATTCAGGCAATTATCTGGAATGGCGTATAAACGTACACTCGAAAGGTCGCGGACTACTTATGCTGTTCCTTTTTTCGGATGTCGCGGAGCAAGATGCTCCAACCCGCATCAAAACAGGCTCTCATTTTGACGTTGCAAAAATTTTAGAACCCTGGAAAGAAACCGGCCTTTCCTTTATGGAATTAGCCGAACAGATAAATTTCATTCCTGCACGAACGGAAACGGTTGCAACAGGAAAAGCGGGAACGGTTTACTTGTGTCATCCATTCATTGTTCACGCGGCAC
>JBDKTZ010000262.1:0-12047 GCA_039679975.1 Prolixibacteraceae bacterium | reverse complement strand
TTATTCTCCCGAAAGGAGATCACTGAGAGAGCTTTTTACGATCAGGGTTATAGTAATTTAGCTTAAACAAAAAAATACGCGAATGAAAAGAGATCAACAGGTATTTGATATTATTGCAAAGGAACGCCGGCGGCAGACTATTGGTATTGAATTGATCGCTTCCGAGAATTTTGTCAGCGACCAGGTAATGGAAGCTATGGGTTCGGTCATGACAAACAAGTATGCCGAAGGATATCCGGGGAAAAGGTATTATGGCGGTTGTCAATATGTGGATATGACGGAACAACTGGCTATTGACCGTTTAAAGAAGCTCTTTGATGCTGAATATGCCAATGTTCAGCCGCATTCAGGTGCCCAGGCCAATGCCGCTGTTTTAAGCGTGGTGTTAAATCCCGGCGATAAGTTTCTGGGTCTGGACCTGTCGCATGGCGGGCACCTGTCACACGGCTCTCCGGTGAATTCTTCAGGTATTTTATACCAGCCGGTTGCCTATCATGTGAATGAAGAAACCGGTCTGGTCGATTATGATGAGATGGAAGCCCGTGCAAAAGAGCACCGCCCGAAACTGATCATCGGAGGAGCCTCGGCTTATTCACGCGAATGGGATTATAAACGGATGCGTCAAATCGCCGATTCGGCAGGAGCTGTTTTAATGATCGATATGGCGCACCCTGCTGGTCTGATCGCTGCCGGATTGCTGGATAATCCTGTGAAATTTGCTCATATTGTTACTTCCACTACGCATAAAACACTTCGGGGACCTCGCGGGGGTATCATTCTGATGGGAAAGGATTTTGAGAATCCGTTTGGATACAGGACTCCTAAAGGGGAGATTAAAATGATGTCGGCCGTGCTCGATTCATCAATATTCCCGGGACAGCAGGGAGGACCGCTGGAACATGTCATTGCAGCCAAAGCGGTCGCATTTGGTGAAGCGCTCGATCCTTCATACAAAATATACCAGGCTCAGGTTAAAAAGAACGCCGCCGTGATGGCGCAGGCTTTTGTGGATAAGGGGTATAAAGTCATTTCAGGAGGAACGGATAATCACAGTATGCTGATCGACCTGCGTACGAAATTTCCTGATCTGACAGGTAAAGCCGCCGAGAATGCTCTTGTTGCAGCCGATATTACAATCAACAAAAATATGGTTCCCTTCGACAGCCGTTCACCGTTCACTACTTCGGGCTTGCGGGTTGGTACTCCTGCAATCACTACCCGTGGCTTAAAGGAAAATCAGATGAGCGTAATCGTCGACCTCATCGATGAGGTGCTGAGCGATCCGGGGAATCCTGAAGTAATTGCTTTGGTAAGGGCCAAAGTAAACGCCATGATGAAGGACCTGCCTCTGTTTGCATGGTAAAAACTTAAAAAAAGGCGGGGCAATCTTCGCCTTTTTTTTATTCCTTTTTCGCGTCGTCGGCGCGCGGGTCAATTTTTTTCAGGAATATTTTAGCAATCTGCTCCGCAGGCAGTCTGCCCTCGTCGTCCGAAATATTAGAACATAAGCTGACCACCAGTTTATATTCCGGATAAACCAGAAGCATGGAACTGCCTCCGATCGTTGAACCCATTTGTGCATATATTTGCCGGCCTTGGTCATCCTTAAAAATTAACCAGCCAAATCCGATACTTGTTTCATAATCTCCCAGTTTATTAGGAGTAAAGAACAGGCGGCGGGATTGCTGATTAAAAAATACGGAATCGAGGACAATCTGCCCGGCCTGATTCAGATCATCGGCTGTTGAAAGGAACCCCTGCGAAGGCGCGCAAAAACTCAGATCGACTGCCGGCGCATTTATCATCTGTGCGATATAATTTTGATAATAGGTCTGGGAGCGGTTTTCGATCAGATAAAGCGGGTGATCGATAATCGTTTCATCCAGTCCAAGCGTATCCAGGATCATTTCTTCCATGAGGGCAGAGAACTTCTTTTGAGTGATTTCTTCTGCCAATATACCAAGCAGACTTGCTCCTTTATCGGAAATGGTAAAATAAGTGTTCGGCTTGTAAATAAGTGAGTCATTGGAAAATCCCTTAACAAAATCTTTTAGCGTAGGGTAATCTTTACTTTGATTAAACAAATCGTCAGTTTTTCCTTCAGGGAAACCGGCCGAATGAACGCCAAGCTGATAGGGCGTAAAATCCCATTGCTTCTTCGGAAAATCAGGTATGTATTCGTAAAATGAATGATTTACATTGAGTTTTCCTTCTTCCTGCAGCTTGGCGATCAGGAATGCGGTAAGCATTCTGGAAGTTCCTCCGATTCGGTATTTGGTTTCCGGCTTCGCAGGGGCCAACAGTTCTTTGCCGGCATACCCCATCCCCTCAGACCACACTGTCTTTCCATCGACAGATACGGATACCGACACACCCGGAGCCGAAGATGTGATAAAATGTACTTTCATCGCCTTGCGGCTTTCCAGGATCTCGTTCTTGTATGTTCTGTCGAGAATAATCCTTGGATCCTTCTTTCTGGTAGAACAGGAATAAACGCTTAGCAAAATGACAAAAATAATTAACCATGCCTTTGTGGGCATATTGCTGATCATCAGAGGTTTTTGTCTCATTCGTATAAGTTTTTGTAAAAAGTAAGATTACAGGCCAATTCCGCGCCCCGAAATTAGCGAAATCCTTTTTGAAAGCGTTCAGCTTAGGAGCGAATTTATCAACCTGCACCCGAAAGACCTGCGTCGGAATGAACTTTACTCTGCTTATAAAGGGATATTCCCGTGTTTTCGGGGAAGATTTGATTTCCGTTTATCGTGGGTCATCTCCAGTGCGCTGATGATCTTCCGGCGGGTTTCACGGGGGAAAATGATCTCGTCGATATAACCCAATGAGGCTGCTCGATATGGGTTTGCAAACTTTTCACGATACTCCTGTACCGCTTTGGCTTTTTCTTCTTCAGTAAATTTATTGCGGTAGAGAATATTGATAGCTCCTTCAGGGCCCATCACTGCAATTTCTGCGGTAGGATAGGCATAATTGATATCCCCGCCAATGTGTTTGCTCGACATCACATCGTAAGCGCCTCCATAGGCTTTTCTTGTAATGAGCGTAACCTTGGGAACGGTTGCTTCAGCAAAAGCATAAAGCAACTTCGCACCATGTTTAATAATTCCTCCGAACTCCTGATGAGTGCCCGGTAAAAAGCCAGGAACATCGACCAGAGTAACAAGCGGAATGTTAAAGGCATCGCAAAAACGGACAAAGCGGGCGGCTTTTGCCGATGAATTAATATCGAGTACCCCTGCCAGAAAAGCTGGCTGATTGGCCACTATCCCTACAGGCCGACCGCCAAATCGGGCGAACCCGATGATGATGTTTTGGGCATAATGCGGCTGGACTTCCATGAAATGCTCATCATCGATAATCCGGTAGATGATTTCTTTCATATCGTAGGGCTTGTTGGGATCGGCAGGAACGATCTCATCCAGGGCATCATCCGAACGATCGGCAGGGTCGGTCGTTTCCATAGTGATGTGATCGGCCATATTATTGGAGGGAATAAAGCTGATCAGTTCCCTGACCATCATCAGGGTTTGCTCTTCATTGTCGCCTGTAAAGTGGGCAACCCCGCTTTTTGTGCTATGTGTAATGGCGCCTCCGAGATCTTCCTTGCTGACTTCTTCGTGCGTCACCGTTCTGATTACATCCGGGCCAGTCACAAACATATGGCTGGTGTCACTGACCATAAAAATGAAGTCGGTGAGAGCCGGTGAATAAACGGCGCCTCCCGCGCATGGACCAAGAATTACGCTGATTTGAGGAATGACACCCGACGAGAGCACATTATTGTAAAAAATATCAGCATAACCGGCCAGACTCTCGACTCCTTCCTGGATACGGGCTCCGCCTGAGTCATTCAGACCGATCAGTGGTTTTCCCATTTTAATAGCCATTTCCTGTATTTTCACGATCTTGTCGGCATTGGCCCGACTCATTGTTCCTCCAAAAACAGTGAAATCCTGCGCAAATACGTAAACCAGGCTGCCGTTGATCGTACCATACCCGGTTACCACGCCATCGCCCGGAATTTTATTCTTATCAATACCAAAATCAGTTGCCCGATGAGTGACCAGTTTATCAATTTCATTGAACGAATTGTAGTCAAGAAGTTCAAGGATACGCTCCCTTGCTGTTTTTTTTCCGGATGCGTGTTGCTTTTCCACACGCTCTGCTCCGCCTCCTGATTCCGCTTCTTTATTAATTCTTTCAAAGTTCTCAAATTTTGCCTTTAAATCCATGGTTGATGCTTATTAAGGTGTCAAAGTAGCAGGGTGGCTGGGTACCAAGGTGAAAATCTGGTATCGCATGTTACTTTATTACCGTTCAGCCCCCGTGTTACCCTTATTCAAATTCAATTAATACCTGATTCGATTCAACGGTGTTGCCGGCTTCCACGTTTACAGACTTTACAATCCCGTCGGAAGCTGCCTTATATTCACTTTCCATTTTCATCGCCGACATAATCACGGCTGTTTGACCTTTTTCTACTTTTTGTCCTGCTTCGACTAAGATTTTTACAATTTTGCCGGGCATAGGGGCCGTAATCCTGTTCGTTCCCTGGGCAATACTTCCGTTTCCGCGGTTGCGGATATATCGTGAGGCGGCATCAATGATTTCCGGCTCATACGTGTTATATAAGGTATATGCAGTGTATTGCTTGGGTTTTGAGGAGGGTACCAGCGTAATGTTATGCGAATGATTATTGACCAGGACAGAGAACGATCCCTCATCGTTATGCATCAGATCAACGTGATAGACTTTCTCGTCGATCATGACTTCCAGAAGATTCTCATTTTGGTTCAGCACCTTTACCTGCGCGATCCTGTCGTTGAGTTTGATTTCGATTGGCATTTTTCTGTTGATTTACAAACGATCAAAATTTTTCTGATAGGTATATTTCTTCCATCGGTTTTCAGCTGGATTTAATTGTTTCGAAGGAATGATCTTGTTCAACCGGTTCAGGTAATCAATGTAAGTGGCCAGGATGACCATATCTTCTGTTTCACTGTCGCATTCTTTTTCTTTAAACAAAACCTCCTTATTCTTTTCAATAAAGCCGGTGTTATATTTTCCCTCCTGAAAATCGGCCGAATCCATGATCCGTTCCAGAAATTTGAGCGATGTTTTTATTCCGGTGATCTTATATTCATACAGGGCCCTTCGCATCCTTTGGATCGCTTCTTCCCTGTTTTGTGCCCAGACGATCAGCTTGGAAATCATTGAATCGTAATAAATGGGAATTTCATAGCCCTCGTAAACATATCCATCGGTACGGACACCAAGCCCAAGGGGTTCGGTAATTGAATGGATTCTTCCGGGGTTAGGACTAAAATTATTGTCAGGATCTTCAGCATTCACGCGACATTCGATGGCGTGTCCCAACTGGCTGAGATCTTCCTGCTTTAATGACAGTTCTTCACCCTCTGCAATTAGAATCTGCTGTTTGACCAGATCCACGCCGGTTACCCTTTCCGTGATCGGGTGCTCCACCTGAAGCCTCGTGTTCATTTCAAGGAAGTAATAATTCAGATCGTTGTCAACCAGAAATTCGATGGTTCCGGCTCCAAAATACTGAACAGCTTTGGCGGCTTTTACAGCGTGATTCCCCATTTGCTCCCGCAATTCAGGGGTCAACAGCGGAGAAGGAGTTTCCTCCACCATTTTCTGATGGCGACGCTGAATGGAACATTCGCGTTCAAACAGATGAATGACATTTCCATGCTGATCACCCAACACCTGAAATTCGATATGATGGGGAGAGTCCACATATTTTTCAATATAAACGGCATCATCACCGAATGCAGCCATGGCCTCAGAACGGGCGGCCCGCAACGAAGTCAGTATCTCCGTATCATCCTGAATCAGCCTCATCCCCTTACCTCCGCCACCGGCAGAGGCCTTGATCATAACAGGTAGCCTAATTCGCCGGATGGTTTCAAGCGCCGATTTTTCTGAAATGATTGCTTCGGTAGTACCGGGGACCACGGGTATGCCTGCAGCGATCATGGTTTTCCGGGCTTCGATCTTGTCGCCCATCCGATCGATCACTTCCGGAGACGGACCAATGAAGGTTAGATCGTTCTTTTGACAAAGCCTGGCAAATTCTGAATTTTCGGATAAAAAGCCATAACCGGGATGAATAGCATCTGCTCTTGATCGAAGCGCGACTTCGATGATTTTTACAGCATTGAGGTAACTTTCTTTGGAAGGAGAAGGGCCAATGTAATAAGCTTCATCGGCATACCTGACATGCATAGAGGTTCGATCAGCATCTGAAAAAACCGCGACCGAGCGAATATTCATTTCACGACAGGTTCGCATGATTCGAATAGCAATTTCTCCCCGGTTTGCAATCAGGATCTTGTAAATTTTCTTCATCTATATCAATCTTTGTAAGACAACTAAAGTCACGAATCTATTTGTTATTTCCATTATCACTTCCTTTTTTTGTCTGTTAAAAAGTCAGAAATATGACAGCAATTATTCATCAGTACTTATAACCAGTTGCATAGCGGGATGTTTTTATCCGCATGCAATTGATACCGACACGGCTTTTCGCGATCCCCGGGGATTTTCGGGTCGTCTTTTTTTAATTCATATTTAACTGTTACGTATAATGAAGTCTGTTCGTTTCAATTGCCAATATGCTGGAACTTATATTCCCCTTTTGAGCATAACAAAACATACGCGATCCTTAATTTGTTTTGAGAATCCGTTTTGTTTGATCACTTTTTTAACCTTCTTTACGAATAAACCTGTTTTCTAAAAGAATGTTTAATCAGGATAAGATTAGCCTTAACCTATTTTATGATTTTCGCGCTTAAACCGATCGAGTGAGATTCCTTTCGGAGTTGTTGCAGATTCGTAAAAAAAATAACCGTTTTTCAAAATGGTTATAAAAAAAAGCAGGGTTACCATCGCCATGATAACCCGTCTGTTCATAATTTAGCTTAGTTAGATCAAAAAATAGATATTGGTTTAAAGAGAAAAGGTATCAATTAAGGATTTAATTCTAAAGCGTTTATTTTAAAATTGCAACGCTAATATAGCACATATTTTATTCGTGCGTTAAAAAATCCTTAAAAAATCTTAATGAAAGAGAAAGATTGAAATTTAAGTTGAATGTAATCTTTTGGATTTCAAAGGCTAAAAAATAAGAATATGTTGTAGAATATGTTTTGGATAAGCTCATTTTTTGTCAAATTATGTTTAGTCAGTTGGATGTTTTGTTCAGTATAACGAGTAAGCTTGCTTGGTTTTTGCAGAATAAAAGATTTAAAAATCTCAAATATAAAAACGTATCTTTGGGCCTTTAAAAAAGCAAATATGTTTTTGTATAATCGAGATCATCGGGATATCCTTAAAAAGAGGCTAATGGAAGAGCCTTTCAGGCGAACAACCCTTTCGTTTTACCGTTATCTCAAATTGGATAATCCGCAAAGCTTTCGTGATTTTCTTTTCATCGAATGGTCCGGATTAAATTGTTTAGGACGGATCTATATTGCACGGGAAGGGATTAATGCCCAGATGAGTGTGCCGGATCATCATTTACCCGAATTCCTGGAGAAACTTCAGCAATATCCGGGATTTGAAGGTATACCTGTGAAGTATGCGATCGAGGACAATGGCAAATCGTTTTTTAAGCTGACCATAAAAGTACGTTCCAAGATTGTGGCCGATGGCCTGGATGATGGCGCATTTGATGTGACCGATGTGGGAACTCATCTTAACGCTGCTGAATTTCATGAAATGGTTGATCATCCGGACGTCCTTGTGGTGGATATGCGAAATCATTATGAAAGTGAGATCGGCCATTTCAAGGGAGCTGTATGTCCTCCTGCCGATACGTTTCGGGAAGAGATCGAAATGGTCGCGACTCAATTCGAACATCAAAAGGACAAAAAAATATTGCTGTACTGCACTGGAGGTATCCGATGTGAAAAAGCCAGTGCTTTTTTAAAACATCAGGGATTCAAAGATGTAAATCAGTTGCATGGAGGAGTTATCGAATATGTCCGTCAGATCAAGCTTCTTAATCTTCCCTCCAAATTTGTAGGGAAAAATTTTGTTTTTGATGAAAGAATGGGAGAATCAGTTAATGGTGAAGTCATTGCTCATTGTCATCAGTGCGGCAAAACGTGTGATACTCATGTGAACTGTGCGAATGATCTTTGCCACATCCTTTTTATTCAATGCTCTGAATGTGCTGTTAAATACCTGGGATGCTGCAGTGGAGAATGCCGCGATATTCTGTATATGCCGGAATCAGAGCAGCAGGTGCTTATTCAAACATTTCAGAGACGATTCGGAAACCGGAAAGCTTTCAGAAAAGGTTTGGAACGTTTTATTTAAGCGAGGGCAGAGGCCAAACGGAGTTTGAGACTATGCCGTGTGTATAAAACGATTCATGTAAATGAACACAAATTGCTGGTGACAGAATGCAAGATAATTTTTGGAAAAATATAAAGCGGCCTATATTGGCCCTGGCCCCTATGGAAGATGTGACCGATACGTCATTTCGGGAGGCTGTTGCCCTGATATCAGAGCCGGGGTGCCTGCATGTGCTTTTCACCGAGTTCACTGCCGTAGATGGATTGAATCATCCGTTGGGGAAGGAACGGGTTTCCGAAAGGCTGTTTGTCAGTCCCCGGGAGAGAGCTGTCCTGAGAGCCAGAGAGATCAGGCTGGTTGCCCAGATCTGGGGAAACAAGCCTGAAATTTTCCATAAAGTGACAAAAGAAATCACCTCGGAATATGATTTTGACGGTCTGGATATTAATATGGGATGTCCGGTCAAAAATGTAGTGAAACAAGGATCCTGCAGTGCATTGATCAGTCAGCCTGAACTGGCAAAAGAAATTATTCTGGCGACCAGAGAAGCTACTCATTTGCCTGTCTCGGTAAAAACGAGAACGGGGGTTGACAGGCATGAGACCGAACGGTGGATTCCCCGGCTTTTAGAAGCCAGACCTGCGGCCATTACACTTCACGGACGAACACAGAAGCAACAATCAGACGGCCTGGCCGATTGGAATGAAATTGCCAAAGCTACATTGATTCGTGATGAATTGAACCCGGAAACTCCCATTCTGGGGAATGGTGATATTTTGACCTATTCGCAAGCCCTTGAATATTCCAAAGTTTATCATACCGATGGCGTAATGATCGGACGCGGAATATTTTCCGATCCCTGGTTTTTTAATCCGGTCACCAGGTACCCGTCAAAAGAAGAGAAACTCAATCAGCTGTTACTTCATACACGGCTTTTTGAACGGAATTGGGGACATATAAAGAATTTTAATATACTGAAACGGTTTTATAAAGTCTACACCCACGGCTTTCCCGGCGCCTCCAGGATGCGCGCCGGACTGATGGAGGCTGAATCATTTGAGGAAGTATATCAATTAGTGGAGCATTCTCTTGCTTTTCCCGCTTCGAATAGCTAAATTTAATGAAGTTATTATTACCAAAGTTTATCAAAAAAAGCTATTGAACACAATAAGCAGATATAGATTTTGGTTCATTTTATATACCGGAACAATATTTGTCCGGGCATTGAAGGCGAGGTATATTGATAAACAATTAAAATTTAGCATTATGAGTTCAGGAAAAATTTTATTAGGCGTTTTGGCAGGTGTAGCTGCCGGTGCATTAGTGGGAATTTTATTTGCTCCCGATAAAGGAAGTGAAACCCGCAGAAAGATTGTGGAAAAAGGTGAGGATTATGTGGATGGCATTCAGAAGAAGTTCAACGATATGCTTGATGAGGTAACCAAAAAGATGGATGCCACTAAAGCAAAAGCCGACAAAATGGCGGCTGATGCCAAAGGAAAAGTTGAGGACGTAAAGGCACAGATTTAATTTTATTTTTATTTGCATGTTACCGGATTCCGGTAACATGCATTTATTTTGCAGTAAATAAATTAAAACCGAAAGCGGAACTATGGATGAAAGGGAGACTTTGATTGAATCGTTAATTGAAAAAGGAGAGCAATACGGTAAGACAACGCTGGAATTAATTAAATTAAAAACACTGGATAAAACGGCAAGCGTTGCTTCCGATCTGGTGTCCTGGCTGATCATCGTTATTTTTGCGACCTTGTTTTTTCTTATATTGAATATCGGGATAGCTCTCTGGCTGGGAGACCTTTTGGGCAAATCCTGTTATGGTTTTTTTGTGATAGCCGGATTTTATGGCATTTTAGCCCTTGTGTTCGGTGTCTTCCGGAAACAATTAATAAAAAGGCCGGTAAATAATTCAATTATCACTCAAGTCCTTGATTAATTATGGGAAAACAAAGTGCAGTCGATTCACTTAGGGAATCCATCCGTTTACTGGAGATAAAACAGGCTGAAGAAGAAAAAATTTTAAAAGAGCATCTCCGGCTTACCTATGAGAGTTTAAAACCGGTAAACCTGCTTAAAAGCACAATCCGGGATATTTCAAGTTCCATTGAGATCAGATCAGGGATGCTGGAAACCGTTATATCCATTCTTTCCGGATATTTTACCCAAAAACTGATCGTTCGCCCGGGCAGTAATATGCTGACCCGAATACTGGGAACGATTATGCAGTTCGGTGTGGCAGGCTTTATCTCCAAAAATGCCGAATCGATCCGGGCATATCTGAACCGTCTGTTTGATAAAATTAATCTTTTCGTGGAAAACAGGGCCGCGGATCCGGATGTCGCCGGGGAAGAAAAGGCAGCCGGGGCAGAATAACGTCAATACCCTTTTGCCGGAATTATCTCATTTCGATGATTGCCCGGTTTTCTTAGCGGGTATAAATTCCATTGAAACAGAATTCACGCAATGTCGGGTATTTTTATTGGTAAATTCTTCGCCAACAAAGACATGTCCCAGATGTGCCCCGCATTTGGCGCAGGTAATTTCTGTTCTTCGTCCGTCGGCATCGGGCGATTTTTTCACAGCACCGTCAATTTCATCATCAAAGCTTGGCCAGCCACAACCGGCATCGAATTTGTCGGACGATCGATACAATGGCGTACCGCACCGTTTGCAGATATAGGTACCTTCTTCGTTAAAATCATCATACTTTCCTGAAAATGGTGGTTCTGTTCCCTTGTTCAGGATCACATATTTTTCGAAGTCCGTTAATTTTGCATCATTTGTTTTCATCTGTTTATCCGTTTGTTTTTCAGTTGTAACATCAACCCTGCCACCGGAATCCTTCTTCTGAGTGAAAGACCCGACGGCGGTGGCTTGCTTCGTTTCTTTCGGCTTTTCCTGTTGATATGCCGATCGATATCCCGCCAGGCTTAAAAAGAATACCATCGCTATAATAATCCCTCTCATACTTTTTTACTAAGACAAACGATGACCCGGTTTTGTTTGACGAAAGGAAGGAACACAGGTTAATGGGCGTGAAGGAACGATACGGGCTTGACCTAGTATTGCGAGCTTATGTCCCCTTATGTTTTGATACTTTCGTGTTGGTTCTTATCTTTGCTTAATATGAAAAAAAGCAGTAGACTGAAGAAATCTGAAGAAATTGCGAACACGATTTCTCATGGCGTTGGTGTGGGTTTGGCTATTGCCGGTCTGGCCCTGCTGATTGTTTTTGCATCGATTTACGGCAATGCCTGGCATATCGTCAGCTTTGCCGTCTTCGGGTCGAGTATGATTTTACTTTATATGGCTTCCACGCTGTATCATGGAACGACGCGCCCCCGGACCAAGGTTAAACTGAACAAGTTCGATCATTCGGCCATTTATATTTTGATTGCCGGTTCCTATACCCCCCTTGCATTGGTTAGTTTGAGAGGATGGGTTGGTTGGACGATTTTCGGGCTGATCTGGTCGTTGGCCGTCGCCGGCATTATTTTTAAAATCTGGTTTTACACTTCCAAATGGAAGAAATTGTCGACCGGTCTTTATGTGGCCATGGGTTGGCTGGCGCTGATCGCTGTTGTCCCGGTTATCAGGAATGTTCCCTCCACTTCGTTGTGGTTTATTCTCGCAGGCGGATTAAGCTATTCAGCCGGTGTGGCATTTTACTGGTATTCCCGAATACC
>JBDKTZ010000165.1:0-15051 GCA_039679975.1 Prolixibacteraceae bacterium | reverse complement strand
GTATATCCGGTCACGTTCCTCCAGTAATTTTTCGATCCGGACTTCGAGATGCCGGGGATGGAAAGGCTTTGGGATGTAAGAATTCGCCCCGCTCTCCAGTCCCTCAATACGATGCAGTACCGAACTTTTGGCTGTCAACAGGATCACGGGAATATGGCAGAATTTCAGCTCAGATTTGACGGCATTGCACAATTCAATACCGTCCATCTCCGGCATCATAATGTCGCTGATGATCAGATCGGGCAACCGTTTCTCAATCATTTTTAATGCCTCAACTCCGTTTCCGGCATGCACGAGGCGGTACCTGTCCTTCAGCAATTCACCCAGCAGCACATGGATATCCGGCTCATCTTCAACGATAAGAATGGTCCTTTTGTCGCTTTCAAATGCCTCGATTATCTTTACCTTATCGTGCACAGCTTTCCCTGATAACTCCGGCTCATCCATCATATTTTTTATCTGTTCCGACATTTTCACGCCCGATGCCGGCTCTCCGTCGCGGTATTCTTCCGGGTTGTTCTGACAACAGGGAAGCGTGATCCGAAACGTGGTCTGTTCATACTCAACGCTTTCCACTTCGAGCGTCCCGTTAAGGGTTGTCACCAGGCTTTTGGTATATGCCAGCCCGATCCCGGTCCTGAATTGATCAGGTTCGCTCTTCCCCTGATCGCTTGTGATGAAGAACCGTTCAAACAACCTGTCCAGCTTTTGCTTTGGAATCCCCTTCCCCGTGTTGGAAAGCGAAATGCAGATTTTCTCTTCCTGCAACAACTCCGCCACGAGCCTGATCTTTCCCCCTTCAGGAGTGTATTTGAAGGCATTTGAAAGAAGATTGAACAGGATTTTTTCAACCTTATCCTGATCAAACCAACCAACGATTTGGTGCGGTGATTCAATGCGGTATTCAATTTTCTTCCGGATAGCCAGTTCATCGAACAGCTCCGAAATTTGTTCGAGCAGATCAATCATGTTGAACCGTTCTGCTTTTACCTCCAGATGCAGATTTTCTGCTTTGCGGAATTCCAGAAGTTGCTGGATCAGGAACAACAGCCGGTTCGTGTTCCGCTGGACCATTCTGACAAGCTTTTGATCTTCCGGCCCGATGGCCGCAGAGCCGATCAGTTTCTGAATGGGGCTCACAATCAGGGTCAACGGTGTTTGAAACTCGTGCGCTATATTCGTAAAAAAGGTGAGCCGGGTTTGATGGATCTCTTCTTCCTTCTGGAGAAGCAGTTGATTCTGTTTCAGAAGATTTCTTTTCTTAAAATAATTCAAAATCAGCAAGATCAGCAAAGCCAGAAAAGTTACATACAGCCCTGCGGCAAAGCCTGAACGCCAAAAGACGGGCTGAACTTCAAAATTAACGGCCCGGACCTCCTTGCTCCAGACACCGTCACAGTTGGTCCATTTCAGCCACAATTCGTATTCTCCCGGCGGAACGTTGGTAAAAGAAATATCACGCCTGTTTTGAATATAATTCCAGTCGTTGTCAAAATTATTTAACTTATAGGCGTACTGGCATTTTTCGGTATTGATATAGCTCAGCACGGCCAGCTTGATATTGAAAAAGTTTTGGTTATACCTCAGGATGACTTCAGCCGGGTTCTTCATGTGCTGACTGATCACATGCTGATGGTAAATCGGTTCCTGTTGATGCTGGACCTTGATTTCGGAGATGGATAAAAGGGGGATATTGGTGTATTCGCTGATTTGAGCAGGATCAAAAAAATTAAAGCCATTAATGCCCCCCATAAAGATCAAGCCGTTCCTGCCGGAATAAGCGGCACCGTCGGCAAATTCATTATTCTGCAGGCCGTCGAATGCCGAATAGTTTTGAAATGTCCCGGTTGACGGCCTGAACCGCGATAATCCCAGGTTGGTGCTCACCCAGATATCCCCGCCCCGGTCACTTGCAAGACCATGAATCGTGTTGTTGGGCAATCCGTCAGACACTGTAAAATGCTTAAACGTGACGTTCCCCCGCCCGCCATGACCGACCAGCTGATTTAAACCCAGACTTGTTCCAATCCACAAGTTATTCTTACGGTCCTTGTGCATGCTGAGAATATCGTTACTGCTCAGGCTCTCGGGAGCTTTCTCGTCAGCGCGAAAGGAAACCGATCGTCCGCTGTTCTTATTGAACAGGTTCAGTCCGCCCAACCGCGTGCCAAGCCAGAGCAGCGAATCATTTTCGGGAACGATCGAAAAAATGATGTTGCTGCTGATCGCCCCCTCTTCCGCCACATACCTCCTGTAGCCGGAGAGAACCATTCCCGTACCCTCCCGTCGGAGTTTAAAGCGGACCAGGCCAAAGCCGTTGGTACCCAACCAGACAAAGCCGTCGTTATCCTGACAAATGGCATAGGTTGATTTAAACCGGTCTGCCTGTGGACAGCCCTTTATTTCGGTCCAACAGATCAATCGCTGAGAGCTGAAATCAAAAAATGCCGGCTCATCATCAGTCCCGATGTACAGGATGTGATCGCGTCCGTAGAAAAGAGAAAACACCGAATTGTTCAGATTGCTGTTTCCGGAGTGATAACTTCGACCGGCAGCCTGTCTGTTCAAATAATCATGATCAGGCAGCCGGATAAGTCCGTTGCCTTTAGTTCCGATCCAGAAGGAACCGTCGGGGGTTTCACAAAATGCACGCACAATCCCACCCTCCAGGGAGGGAAGTTCTGCCGGCGTAGTCAGGCCGAACACTTTATTCTGAGGGTAAACCTTAAACAGGCCTTCGCCGTCAGTCCCGATCCAGATCATCTGTTCTTTACCCGTATAAACAGCCGAAATTTTTCTGGATCTGACAGCGTTAAGCCACGACGGCGGCCCGGCATTTTCTTCAGATCCGGCCAATACAATCTCAGCACCTTTTTTCACCAGGATACCCTCTTGAATGGTCCCGGTAATCCGGCTGACACCTTTTAAAACAACCTCCGGCCCATGTTGCTCCTTCCTGCCATACCGGCAAAGGGTCTGATCACTGAGCAGCAAAAAAAGGCTGCCCTCGGGATGAACAATAAAGTCTGAAACTCCGGTCATCAGCAGTTCGGTACTTTTTAATCCGACCTTTCGGTCTGCTGAAAACTCCAGCACGAGTTTTTCCAGCTCACCCGAGACATACTGGACCAACAAGGAAGAAGGGGGAAAGAACATCATTTTTTTCACCGGGCGACCTTTTTCAACCGGGTGCAATAACAGCATACTGTCATTGTGCGCGTACCCGATCCCCCAATCTTTCGCTGCACAAAACACGATCCCCGAATCGCCGCGGGCAATATGAAATTCATATTCAGAAGTCGGGGAAATATTTTTCCGTGAAAAGTAGTAACGGATGAATCGGTTCGTCTTTTTGTCGTACCGGTTAATCCCGTGGTTGGTATTGATCCAGATCCTTCCCTGCCAGTCCTCGGTGATATCAAGAACGACCTGGTTGCTGATCGTGTTGGGATTGCCCGGTTCCGGATGAAAGACCGTAAAATCGGATCCGTTATACAGATTCAGTCCATCCCAGGTGCCGATCCAGACCAGATCTTCCGAATCCTGAAATATCTTATTGACCGAACTATTCGAAAGACCGTTTGAATTGGTGATCTGACGGATGCTGAATACCTGTTCTGCCCGGACCGCCAGGAACTGAAAAAACAAAAAAAATAAAACGAGCCACGAAAACCATGACTGCTGCCGGTCCCTTTTCACCATTTATTCAAATACTTATATCTCCCAACAAAAATAGGAAAAATCAGCAAGTAATTTAATGGCAATTTCGTAGTAAAGCCAGAGCCTTCTAAAACCCATAACTTTTTATTATCAATGATTAGCCATCTAAAAATTTACAAAGACTGTTGAATTCCAATACCGAAATAGTGAATTTAAATCGTCCTTAAGAATACTAAACTCATTAACCAAACGTTTAATTTTTTTTAGTAAGATGATCTATGTCTGAAGCAACCTGAATCTTTGTTCTTCATCTATACTCTATGTCAGGTTAGCTTTGGTAAGAAAGTGTTGAGTTAGTGGATTTCCTTTTTTAATACTCAATATAATGATTCTAAAAAAGGATAGAAAAAACAGATACTACGACAAGATTATCTTAAGAAGAATAAAGTTTGCATGAAAAGCGAGGTGAAGAAAAAAACAGAATCATAAATGCTTGAACGAGATGGGTAGTTGGACGAGATTGGAACGGGTAATTAAATGGACTGGATTAACCACTAATGCATTTGCACTTTCCATAGGCTTAAAAAGATCGGAAAATTTATATCAGATAAAAAAAGGAAGAAATTCAATTAGCAAAGATCTTGCAGAACTTATTGCAGCAAAATATTCCGGTATCAGTCAGTCGTGGCTGTTGACAGGAGAAGGGTCAATGCTCACTGAAAAGAATGATCAAGGTCCGCATAATCCGGGAATTCCATATTATGGTTCGAATTTGGCATTCGTAAAAGATCAGGTAATGAAGCTCCCGGCTCCCCTCTATTATATGGATATTCCGGTCCTTTCAAACTGTGATTTTGCCGTAACCTGGCCTGACGACTCAATGTCTCCCGAAATACCTTCCGGCTCGATCGTCACATTAAAGGAAACTGAAATCCAGTCAGTACTTCCGGGTGAAATCTACCTGGTTGTTACAGAAAATTACATGACGATGAAGCGCATAAGGTCGGTCGGCGATAACAAACAAAGTCTCCGGCTGGTACCTGCGAACAGAGATATCTATGATGAAACGTTTGTCGATAAAAAGTCCATCCGCCGCTTATTTATAGTAAAAGGAGTAATCTCGGTAAAAGTATTTTGATGACCTGACACCATATCACTACTTCTGGTATGTTCAAAACAGTGATGATGATACAAGTGTATACGGAAATTCCACAATCAATATCACAGGAGCAGTTACCGATGGCATCCATACCAACGATTTGGTTCATGCATTAAAATAATATTGAGACACTTATTTAGATTCCGAATATTGTTAGTTTTGTATTGGACTAACAAACCGAATCTTGAAAGAACTTTTAATTATCGAAGGACTTAAACGAAGAGAAAAAGCAATTTTTGACTACATTTTTAATTATTATTACTCGTCTCTTTGTGCTTTTTCCATGCAATACATAGACAACCGCGAAGCAGTTGAAGATCTGGTACAGGATTTTTTTGTATATCTCTGGATGGAGGCTCCCCGGTTACAAATCAGATCATCACTGAAATCTTACCTTTTTGCCGCCGTTAAAAACAGGTGTCTGGATTACCGGAAACATCACAAGATCATTCAAAAATACAGGAATTTTGCGCTCTTTTTTGCTGAAAGTGAGAACAACTCAACCGATCAGTTTTATGCTGAATCTGAGCTTCGGCAGGTGATTCAAACAAGTTTGGGGAAACTTGCTCCCCGTTGCCGCGAAATCTTTGAGTTAAGCCGCATGCATGGCCTGTCAAACCAGGAAATAGCTGACAAACTGAACATTTCAAAACGAACAGTTGAGATACAGATCAGCAATTCACTAAAAATCCTAAAAAAAGATCTTGCCGAATTTCTTCCTTTATGGCTGCTCGTGTGGTTAATCGGATAGAACTTTTCAACAAAATACGCTCAGCCCATATGTGTAACCCTTTAGTTAGTCGTCTAACCCGTGAAGAGAAGAAATTCCATTACCAATAGAAACAGAAAATGAAGGATGATTTTAAAGACATCGAAGAGAAGCTACCCGGTTATTTGTCGGGAGAACTTGATGATCGGGACCGGGCTCTCGTCGATGAATGGAGAGCAGGATCTTCCGAAAATGAAACCGCATATCACGCATATCTAAAAGCCTGGGAAGCATTGCCGGCCTATGAATTAATGGAGCAGTTCAATTCTTTTGAAGCCTTAAAAAAAGTCAGCAGGAGGCTCTCCCTGCCGGAAAAATTTAACCTGCAAATCATGCTTCAGCGTATCGCTGTTGTTTTACTAATCCCGCTCCTTGTTTATTCCGGATACATCACCCTAAGAAATTCTTCAGTAATCAACCCGGCAAAAGAACAAGCGGTAATGCAAACAGTGACCTCCAGACAAGGCATGGTTACAGATTTTGAACTTACCGACGGAACCAAGGTCTGGCTTAATTCGGGCTCTTCCCTGCAATTTCCCATGTTGTTTACGGGTGACTTAAGAACGGTAAAATTAACAGGAGAAGCGTATTTTGAGGTTGCAAGAGATGAAAAGAAACCTTTCCGGGTAAAAGCAGGAGATCTCAATATTGAAGTTCTGGGGACCGCGTTCAATGTGGTAAGTTATGCTGAAGACAGGCAGTCAGAAGTTGTTCTCGTGGAAGGAAAAATCAACCTGCTTACTGAAAAGGATCAGGTAAAAAGAGTATTTGGGATCTTATATCCGGGCCAAAGGGCTATTTACAACGAAGATTCACAAAAGATAGCTGCAGAAAAAGTTGAAGTTGACAAGTACATATCCTGGCGGGAAGGCAATCTGATTTTCAGGGACGATAATATGGACGACGTGGTCAGGCGTCTGAGTCGCTGGTTCAATGTTGAGATTATCATTAAAGACCCTGAAATTAAAAACTATGGTTATAAGGCATCATTTAGAAATGAAACCCTGGCACAGGTACTGAATTTATTAAAGTTATCTGCGCCAATTGATTATCAGATCACAGGGAATACACTCATGAAAAACGGAGAATACACAAAACAAAAAGTCTATCTGATGAAACGAAAATAAAAAACGCCGGGGATGATGTTTCGCCGCATCAGCCCCGGCATGGAAATCCGGCCTCTTTTCCTTGGAAGCAGCCGGAATAAATAGTAATTAACTATTAATCATGTCAAATTTATGAAAAAAAAATTCCATTTCATGTGGAGGTGTCCAAAAAGTGTTCATCTCCGAAAAATCTGGAGGACTATGAAATTAACCATTATTTTCTTTTTCCTCGCCATCAGTCAAATGATGGCTATTGACACGTACTCCCAAAGTACCCGGTTGTCTCTCAATCTAAAAGCCGCCGCAGTAAAAGATGTACTCGACAAAATTGAAGAGAACAGTGAGTTTGTTTTTCTCTACAACTACAAACTGGTTGATGTGGACCGGAAAGTGACAATTGACATCAGGGACCAGAAAATAACAGAGATTCTTGACAATTTGTTCCAGGGGACCAATGTCGCGTATACGATCGTTGACCGGCAAATCGTATTAACCAGCAAGGCTGATCAAACCAGCTTCATGCAACTTGGGGTACAGCAGGCAAACAAAGTGATCAAAGGGAAGGTGACTGATTTATCCGGGTTTTCTCTGCCCGGTGTTTCAGTGGTTGTAAAGGGAACGACAGTTGGAACAGTCACTGATAATGACGGTAATTACTCGTTAAGCAGCATTGCGGAAAAGGCAGTTTTACAGTTTTCGTTCGTAGGAATGAAAATTCAGGAAATTGTTATCGGAAGCAGGACCGAGATCAATGTGGTGATGGAAGAAGAATCAATAGGCATCGGAGAAGTTGTTGCCATTGGATATGGTACACAAAAGAAAGTCAGCCTCACCGGAGCCATTACAAATGTCAACTCAGAAGAGATTGAGTCCATTCCAACATCAAACTTATCCAACACACTGGCAGGCAGGGCACCCGGTGTCACCATATCGAGCAATTCCGGATTTGTCGGCTCCAGTTCCGACATCTTGATAAGGGGTAAAGGAACATATAATAATACGAGCCCCTTGTATGTGATTGATGGAATTGTAATGGATAAGACTGATTTCGATGTCCTTGATCCCAACGAAGTTGATAACGTCAGTTTTCTCAAGGATGCTGCTACTGCCTCGATCTACGGTTCCCGGGCTGCAAATGGTGTAGTCCTGGTTACAACAAAGAAGGGAAAAATTCAGAAACCGGTTTTCAATTTTAAGAGTTCCTATTCGCTGGAACGCCCTACAGAACCTCTGCAAAGCTATACGGCATCCGAACAGATCAAATATCAGAATGACGTCGCCATTACTTATGGTGAAGCAATACCTAACAATCAGGAAATAATCAATTATTTCAAAGATAAAAGCTATCAGCTAATGGATTACATCTGGAGAGATCCTTCGTCACAACAGCATAACCTGAGCGTAAACGGGGGAAATGACAAACTGACTTATTACATGATGGTCGGGTATAACAAGGCCCTTGGATCCTTTTATAATACCGATTATTCACGTTATAATTTCCGCTCCAATGTCACATCAAAAATTAATGATTATATCACGGTCAATTTCAATCTGAGCGGGAATCAACGATCAGGGAACAGGTTCTACTGGCCTTATGACGACCCGGAAAGCTATACTTTGCAGGATTTTTACCGGGCTACCTTCAACTGGGAAAAACTTTGGCCTTTTTATGTTGATGAAAATGGCGCTCCAACCACCGACCGCAAAAATGGTTATCCTGTCGGTGTAGAAGGCTGGCACCCGGTTGAACTGGTTCATAATGGGGGTTATCGTAAAACGGTGTACCGGACACTGAACAGCATCTTCCGGATTGATGTGAAAATCCCGTTTGTGGATGGACTGACCACCAGTTTTCTGGCCGATTATACCGCCGATGACTACAACGGTAAGAACTTTGTTAAACACAACAGGCAGTACGTTTTCCAACAAGGCTCAACGACAAACCAGTATGTGCCTGCACCAATCGATCCCAACCAGGTGAGTATCCATAACCTGTCAAGGTCGTATGAAGGAATTGATGAGAATGCCACTTTCGGGAGTTCATATCAGCTCAACTGGTTCTTAAACTATGACAAAACTTTTGGAAAAAATAAAGTTTCCGGAATGGTTGTATATGAACAACAAGGAACCAAAGGGAAAACCCTGGGCGGACAAGCCAATAATCTTTTGTCGTCCGATCTTGACCAGATTGTGTCAGCATCAAAATCAAGCGATTACAGATGGTTCGAAGGCTCAGAATATGAGTACGCCAGGTCATCATGGATCGGAAGGCTTCATTACGAATATGCAGGAAAATACATCGCTGAATTTTCGGGAAGATATGACGGTTCTTATATTTTTGATGATGGTAACCGTTGGGGCTTCTTCCCTTCAGGTTCAATGGCATGGAGAATTTCAGAGGAAAACTTTTTCGATATTAAAGATATCAGCAACTTAAAAATCAGGGGCTCCATTGGCACAGCCGGGAATGACAATGTAACGGCTTTTCAGTTCCAAAACAATTTTGTGCTTGGAAATTCATATGTTTTCGGGAATACGCTCAGTACGGGCATAGCCGCCGGGACGCCTCCCAATCCTGATATTACCTGGGAAAAATCGACCAATTATAACTTCGGAGCGGACTTTGGTTTGTTCGACAATAAACTGACCGGTGAATTCGACTATTTCTACCGTTATTCATACGACATCCTTAAAGAGAGGATCCGGGTCATTCCGGAAACTTATGGAGCAAGTCTTAGTTCAGAAAACTATGCCAAAATGGATGTAAGGGGAATCGAATTCTCTTTGAATTACAATAACCGCATTGGAGATTTTAAATACACTGTTGGCGGGAACATCGGATGGGCAAAAGATAAAGTGATCTACATCGATGAAGTGGAAGGAATTGAAGACTGGCGTACAGCAATAGGCCATCCGCTTAACCGGATCTGGGCTTATGACGACGCCGGCATCATACGCGACCAGGCAACACTTGATGCACTGCCCGAAGGCTTTAAGCAATGGGGAGATGATGCGACTCTGGGAGGTATTCTCTATAAAGATATCAGGGGGGAAAACCGCTCGGAAGGCGCCGATGGCAAAATTGACGCAAACGATATGACTTATCTTTCCGACAACGCTATCCCGCGAATCAATTATGGAATAAATCTGGAAGGAGAATGGAAGAACTTCACCGTGAATGTTCTGTTCCAGGGTGTGGGAGCCTATGATAAGATCATGAGTACAAAAGACACACCTAATGGTGGTGTTTTCCAGGGCGGAAGCAGACCTTATTTCGAATTATGGGTAGATCATTGGACTCCGGAGAACACGGAGGCCCGCTACCCAAGAGCAGCAACCTATTCATGGAACCAGTACGGGATATATGCATCCAAGTTCTGGATCAGGAACGGAGCTTATCTGAGACTGAAAAACCTGAATATTGCCTATACCCTTCCCCGCGAATGGACCTCCAGAATACTCGTCGATAAATGCCAGGTTTATCTGAATGCAACAAACCTGTTTTACCTGTCTGGCTTTATGGAAACTGACCCGGAACAATATATGCTGGATTCCTACCCGATCATGCGATCATTTTCTGCCGGACTAAGTATTAACTTTTAATCTCTGAAAAATGAAAAATATACTTTTTGTCTTAGTTCTGCTTTCATCGCTTTTGTTTGAAAACTGTGATAATCTGGATGTTAAAAATATGAGCGCCTTCGATCCTGATGATGTATGGAATGATGAAGCATTGGCAAGCGCTTACCTTACCGACTTGTATGCTACCCTTCCCGGCTGGCCTGTTAATGATGGCGGAAACGCCGATGAAAGTGACGGAATTTTAAAGCAGGGAGATATTCAGACCACAACCAGTAATTTTAAATACTGGCCTTACACCACGATCCGGAAAATTAATGTACTGCTGAACGAGATCGACAATGGAACGTTGTCAAACGATACTAGATCAACCATCAGGGGACAGGCATACTTTCTCCGGGCTTTCCATTATTTTAAAGCAGTCGTGTATCACGGAGGAGTCCCGATTATTAAAACGCCTCAGTTACTGACCGACGACCTGATGGTGCCAAGAAACACGACAAAAGAATGTTTCGATTTTATCATCGAAGATTTAAATAATGCAATCTCAGCGCTTCCCGACCAGTTTACAGGCAGTGATTACGGACGGATTGACAAAGCTGCGGCTTTAGCTTTCAAAGGCAGAGTGTTACTGTTTAAAGCCAGTCCCCAGTTTAATCCTTCCAATCCTTATGGAAATGCTTATTGGCAGGAAGCTTATGAAGCAACAAAAGCAGCAAAAGAAAAGCTCGTGACACTGGGATACGGTCTGGTCGATAATTATGATGACATCTTTATGACTGAAGGACATAAGGAGGCCGTTCTTGCTGTTGTTTATACCAATCCGGGAAAAGTGAACGGCAGGCAGGAAACCGGTGTAAGGCCATTATCACAATCCATGAACGCAACCGGATCTGATCAGCCCATTTGGAAACTGGTTGGTTCCTATCCGATGGCTGATGGAAAACAACCCGGAGCTTCTGAAAAGTATGCCTATGATATTCAGTCATACTGGGAAAACCGGGATGACCGCTTCTATTCAACAATCGCCTATAATGCCTGCATCCTGCCACTTGGAGTCAGTAACGACCGCCGGCAATATAATGACGGTATTGTCGGTGATCCGCTCGACGCTTTTTATCCCGGAGCCATGTACCATCGCACCGGCTTTTATTGCAGGAAAGGGATTGACAATTCGCTCAGCCAGGCTGAAGTGGATCTGAATGCTGTTGACTGGCTGGAGATCCGATTTGCTGAAGTCCTGATGAATTATGCTGAAGCAGCCAACGAAAAAGGTTATTCGGACGAAGCGCTGGCCATTTTAAAACAAATCAGGTCACGTGCAGGGATTGAGCCCGGAAATGACGGAATGTACGGTCTGACCGCATCCTCAAAGGAAGAGATCAGAGAGGCTATTCATTTCGAAAACTACATTGAGTTTGCGTTCGAAGGAAGACGATTCTGGGAATTAAGAAGAACCCGGCAATTGCACACTGTTATCAATGGCATGCATAAATACGGGTTACGCTCTGTCTTAAAGTCAGAACTTGATCCTCTTGCCAATGTAGCTTACCTGCCCGGCGATTTCAATTATTCCGTTTTGGAAATTGAAAACGACGGAACAAAAGAAATGTACGTACCGGAAACTTATTATTTCTTCCCCATCGCGCAGGACGAAATCGAAAAGAATACCAATCTGAAACAAAACACAGGTTGGGATAGCGGAACATTTAATCCGGTATTGGAATAAGTATCAGATCTTGTGCAAATAACCTGAAAAGGCCGGTATCATTATTCCCGGCCTTTTCATAACTTCAAACATATCGAAACAGTTTCCGTTATGAATTATAAACCAGTCGCAATGAATCGAGTAATGCTCCTGCTGGTGCTCATCAGCTTGTCCTTAAATATTGATGCCCAATCCAATCTTTCAGTTTACGAAACGGATCAGTTCAAAATCGCTTTAAACGGCGAAGGCTTTATCAAAGAGTTGTCTGACAAAAAAAACGGCGTTAATTATCTGGCCACACAGCAGCCGGCATCATTGTTAAGCATCCGCTGCAAAGGGGTACATGAAACTCCGTCTTCCATGACAGTCAAAGGGAACCTGTTATTCTTTAACTTTAAAAAGAATCAGGTTGTTGCAACTGTAAAAGCCACTAAAAAAAGATCTTATCTGACATTCGAGCTAATCAAAATTGAACCTGCGGAAAAAGCAGAATTAATCATTTGGGGGCCATACCCGCTAACGATCAGGGAAACCGTAGGGGAAACCGTAGGGGTGGTCCGGAACGATCAATTTGCCATCGGGATACAAGCGCTGAATATCAAAACACTTGGCGGTTACCCCAATGAAGAAAATGACATTGAGCCTTCCTTTAATATTTTTGAAAATAAGGATCTGACTGATCTTGAAGACTCACAAAAAAACGTTGTCTTATACCGCGGACAAACAGCTAAACCGGAAAGCTTTGGAAGCGTCATCCAGGCGTACTGCAGGGACCGAAGCGAAGAACGGATCATTTCGAACTGGGAACACGACTTTTATACTGCTCCGGCGTTTAACGATGGCGGAGTAATTGGTTCAAAAATTGCATTGTTTGGCTGTTATCCTGAACATACACTGGAAATCATTGGACAGATTGAAACCGACGAAGAACTGCCACATCCGGTCATTGACGGAGAATGGGCAAAAACATCTCCATTGGCTTCAGCTTCCTATCTGATCATTGATTTTGGGGAAAACACGATCACAGAAGCTTTGGAGCTCACAAAAAAAGCAGGTCTGAAGTATCTCTATCATGGAGGACCTTTTGAAACCTGGGGACATTTCCTGCTAAACCGGAAGTCTTTCCCGGATAACTGGGAGAGCATGAAAAAATGCGTCGAAACAGCAGAGAAACAAGGAATTCACCTGGGGGTGCACACACTGTCCAATTTCATTACAACCAACGATCAATATGTTACACCCGTTCCCGATCAACGACTGGCGCAGGTAGGTTCTTCCGTGCTGTTATCGGACATGGATGAACTTGCAACCGAAATTACAGTTCAGTCGCCGCGATTCTTTAGTCAGATGAAAAACAACAACCTTCATGCGGTTTTGATTGGATCAGAGATTATCCGCTATAAGGAAATTTCATCGGCTGAGCCCTGGCTTCTGAAAGAATGCATCAGGGGAGCATTTGGGACCAAACCATCGCTTCATAAGAAAGGAGATCAGATCGCCAAATTAATGGACCATGGATATAAGACTTTTTTGACTGACACAGAACTTAGCCGGGAAGTTGCTCAAAATATAGCCTCTTTATTCAACTACACCGGATTAAGCCAAATATCATTTGACGGTTTGGAAGGGAACTGGTCCACTGGTATGGGACAATACGGATGTCAGCTATTCGTCAAAACATGGTACGACCAACTTACGCCCGAACTAAAGAGAAAAGTTATCAACGACGCCAGCATGCCCGGTCATTTTAACTGGCACATCAACACCCGCTATAACTGGGGAGAACCCTGGTATGCAGGATTCAGGGAAAGTCAGACCCAGTACCGGGTAAAAAATCAGGATTATTTCCGGAGGAATTTTATTCCCTGCATGCTGGGATGGTTCAATATGGCTGCAGAAACCGGCATTGAAGATATGGAATGGCTGCTGGCGCGCGCTGCAGGATTCAATGCCGGCTTTGCGTTTTGTGTGGATTTAAAAGCTGTCCATCAAAATGGGAAAAGCGATGCCATTTTTGAAACCATCAAACAATGGGAATCAGCACGATTATCAGGAGCCTTCAATGCCTCGCAGAAACTAAAGATGGAGAATGTGAATAATGAGTTCCATCTCGAAGCAGTAAAACCGGGCGAATGGAGACTTTTCCCGTATCAGGTAAAACGATATGTGCATGAACAACGGGTCCGGCAACCGGGAGAACCGGTTTTCAGCACCTTTGATTTCGAGAATCCCTGGAACAGCCAGCCCATGATGTTCACAATGAATCTGCTACCGAAAGAAAACAGTGCGGGTTCATCCCTTGAAAAGATCATCATCGAAGTGAATAACTATTCCCGCGTCGAAATTTCTGTTCATGCGGAACCTTTTCAAATTTTAAAGTCGGACGGAAGCACCAAACTTCAATTATTCGATAAAAACTGGAAATTACTGAAAGATATCGAATTGAAAGATAAGATACCGTGTCTTTCACAGGGTAAGAACACCATTATTTTTGATGCTGTTTTTACAGACGAAGGTTCTTCAAAAATTAAAATCGAAATGAAAACCGCAGGAAAACCGGAACGGGTAATAACTCCCGGTAAAAATCTTTAGACATCAGGGATGAAGTATATTCCACGCATATCGGTTTTGTTGTTTTTGGGATTATTATCCTTCGCTGTTCCGGCCCAAAAGAATAGCTTCAAACACCGCGGGTTCTACCTGCATGAGGGTTGGTTTTTCAATTATCCCTTTGCAGTGAGAACCTGGGAGAGTGACGATTTTGCAAAAATGTTCCGGCTTTTGTATCGAATGGGATACGACCAGGTGGGGATTTGGCCAATGCTCGAGGCAATTCCGATGCCGCTGAATAAAACTGATGGACTTGCTCTTTATGAGTTCCGTAAAACAATTGATGATGCCCGCGCCGCATCTTTGGAATGCTGGTTGGTTCAATGCCCAAATCTTACGCCTGATATTTCAATTGCCGGCAAACCCTGGAAACAAAGAAATCCTTATCATATCTGGAAACAGGTGCGGCTGGACGACCCGTCAGAGGCAGAGCCTTATCTTGCTCACCGCAGGGCGATGA
>JBDKTZ010000298.1:0-4524 GCA_039679975.1 Prolixibacteraceae bacterium | reverse complement strand
CGAGTCGCTGGTAACCACAAAAATAGATGTACTTTTTTCAGCGAGCCCGGTTAGTGTTTCGGCGAATACTTCCAGGTTCGCTTTGCCTGGTTTCAATAGGTACGAAATCATCTCTGGTCTTAAATCGTTTTGCTTCATTTCTGTTTGATCATTTTTCAACTTAATTAGGGGCGATTTGCATGATACCTCGTCATGTCATTGAGCGGATCTCATTTCACGGCTCCGCTGCACTTCGTTTTCGTCTCGCTCCGATTCGCAAGCTCGTTTCCCTTTGGAATTTTCGCTTAACTCCGGTTTGCAAGCTCAGTTCTCTGTTCGGATTCCCGGTTCATTGCCGGCTCTCAGGTTATTTTTCGCTTGTTCCAATTCCTGTAAGGCTTGCCTGTATTGTTCGTCGGTTGGTACCCCGTGATGCCATTTTTTTTGGTTTTCCATGAAGCTGACCCCCTTTCCTTTAGTGGTATTGGCGATGATCAGTGTGGGCTTGCCCGCCTGAACCGGGATTTGCCGGAATACATTGCGAAGTTCGGAAATGGAATTTCCATTCACCTGAACAACTTTCCATCCGAAAGCCTCAAATTTGGCGTCGATGGGATAGGGGTTGCACACTTCGCGGTTCGTTCCCGAAATCTGCAGTCCGTTATGGTCGAGAATCGCGATCAGGTTGTCCAGTCCGTAATGAGCGGCAAACATCGCTGCTTCCCAGTTGGATCCTTCTGCCAGCTCGCCATCGCCCAGTAAGGTGAAAACCCGGTACCCGTCATGGTCTTTTTTTGCGCCCAACGCTATTCCGGCACTGAGAGGCAAGCCGTGTCCCAGCGCTCCGGTATTAAACTCGATCCCGTTTACCTTGCGGGTGGGATGGCCTACATACCTGGATTGGTAACGGCACATGGTTTCCAGGTCTGATTCGGGAAAGAATCTTTTGTCGGCAAGGATCACATATAAGGCTTCGACCGAATGTCCTTTGCTTTGAATGTAACGATCCCTGTTTTTGTCCTGAAAGTTTTCGGGACCGACATGCAGCACATCGTTATACAGGACATTCAGTATATCTGTACAGGAAAGGCTTCCGCCGGTATGACCGGCATTGGCTGCTTTTATATATTTCAGGAGCTTCATCCGGTATTCAACCGACTTTAACTGAAGCTCCTGATCGGTATAAGGTACGGTCATAGATTTTTATTATAAAGGAGTAGAGCATGGGGCATAGAGCACAGCGGAAACCGGAGGCCGGAGACCGGAGACCGGAGACGGGAAAAGGGTATCAGGGTTGCATGGTTAATGGCTAACAGCTAAAAGCTTTTTTATACTTGTCTATTCATGTTTATAAATGTCCCATCCCAAGTAATTTCCGACGGCCTATTCATGTTTATAGACGTCCCATCCCAGATAGTTGCCGATCGCTTCTTCCACGATTTCGGCTACGTGTCCGCGAACCATGGCGACGTGATGTTCAAAGCCATTCCTGCACAGGTATTTCATCAGCCGTTGCAGGTTAGGGATTTCGCAAACAGCGATCCCTCCGTCCATTCCGTACGGGTCGTCTGTGATGATGCCTTCACCCAAGTAGCTTTTGATCCGTCCGTTCCGGTCGTCGGTTGAAATCCGGAAATAAGTCATATTACCGGCGGCGACTTTGCCTTTGACAGCACCGAAGGTATCCTCACTTCCCAAAACCGTTCCCAGCACATCGAGGCTGCCGATCTCAATGTCGTTTTGGAAAAATGATTTCGGGTAATTGGCGCAATGCGTGCAGACGACTTTGTTCCGTTCGGCGCCGAAGTTATTGTTCCAGTCAAGGATTGCAGAGGGTGTTCCTGCCGCCAGGGTCAACGCGTACATCGACACGGTACCGGCAATATCCACTTCACAGGCCGATGGCATCAGTTTTTCACCCATCATGCTCATGGTGACGCAGGCAGCGCAGCCATAATTCTTTTCGATTGAATCCCAGCACTGCAGGGCAGAGATTTGAATATCGTTGTCGCGGATCCAGTTTTCAACGGCCAGGCCAAAGCGGGCTTGCCGGGTGATCTTGCCCGTTGAGACTGCAGCGCAATTTCCATAAGCCTGGATCGCTTCCGCTTTTTCGGCTACCGTACGATCATTTTCGCTTATCTTTTCAGCAGCTGCAATGATTTCGGACATATCGACCGGCACAATGGTTATCCCATACTGCTGAAGCAGTTTTTCGCTGCAGCGCATGGTCTGAAATCCAATGGGCCGGGTGCCGATCGCACCTACACGCAGATTGGAAAGTCCTTTTACGACCCTGCATATGCCGGCGAATTTTAGCAGATCGATTGTGAACGCGTAGCTGCTGAGGCTGTACGTGTGGAAAACAGTATCCGTAAATCTGATGCCGTATTGATAGAAATTATTGCAGACCGACAGCTTTCCGCAAAAAGCATCACGCCTGCTTTTGACGCCGACTTTGTCATTGTCGTCGTCACAGGCCTGCACCAGTACAGGTACCTTTAGTCCCGACAGGCTAATGGTATTTACTACGCCCAGTTCATCGCCAAAATTCGGGAGAACGACGATGATGCCTTCAATGCTGTCGCTGTGCTGTTTAAAGAATTTTGCACATTTCACAGCATCAGCATATCCTTCAATATTTCCGGTGGGAGTTTCGCTCTCCGGGAGGATTACATATCCAAAGCCAGCCCGCTCAAGGATGTCCAGCACTTCCCTGCGGGCTTCAACGGCCAACCGGTAATTAAAAATGTTTCGTGTGGAAACGATTACACCAAAGGTTTGTTTTTTTGTTTTCATGCATTTTAGTAATTAGTCGTAAGTCGTAAGTATTACAAGGTTGCAAGGTTGCAGGGTAACACGGTTCAAAGTTCAAAGTTCAAAGTTCGAGGGTCAAAGGTTTATTCTTCACCTTGATACCGTGAAACCTTGCTACCATGTCACCTTCTCCGGTTTCCGTTTTCCGTTTTCCAGTCTCCAGTCTCCGTTCTTCGGTTTCCGCTATGCTCTATGCTCCATGCCTTTCTACCTTGTTATCCTCCTCCATTCTTTATGCTTCTTTAAAGCCTTGCACGTTCTATTGCTTTTTTCCAACCTTCATAAAGCCGGCAAGCTTCTTTTTGATCTATAGCCGGAAAAAATGACCGGTTCGTTTCGCGGAGGGACTGAATTTCTTCCAGATCTTTCCAGAAGCCGGTGGCCAGCCCAGCCATAAAAGCTGATCCGAGCGCTGATACTTCTTCAATGCCGGACGGAACAACGATACGGTTGAGCAGATCGCACTGGAACTGCATGAGAAAATCATTCCGGGTAGGGCCGCCGTCTACCCGCAGTTCTCGAAGCCCGATTCCGCCTTTTTCTTCCATCAGAGTGATCAAATCCTTGATTTGATAGGCAATACTCTCCAGCGCCGCTCTGATGAGATGTGCCTTTGTCGTGTTTCTGGAGATGGATGTAATACATGCCCGGGCTTTATTGTCCCAATAAGGAGCTCCAAGACCGACGAAAGCAGGAACCAGATAGACCCCTCCATTGTCGGGGACAGAGGTAGCCAGCGGCTCTGCTTCGGATGCATCACCAATTAATTGCACTTCATTTTTCAGCCAGTTTATCGTATCACCGGTACAATGAATATTGCCTTCAAAAACATAATGGATTTTACCCTTAACTGCATAGCCGACAGATGTTACCAGCCCATCCGGCGCATCCAAAGGCTGAGACCCGATATTCATCATAATCGAAGATCCGGTTCCGTATGTTGCTTTTGTCATTCCCTGAGTAAAGCAATTTTGACCGAAAAGGGCAGCATGCGAATCTCCGGCCAGCCCGGAAACCGGTATTCCTGATTTTAAAACAGCAATATCGGTATAGCCAAATATCTCATCACTGAACTTTACCTCGGGAAACATACTCCGCTGTAATCCGAACAAGTCAAGAAGTTCTTCGTCCCATTGGAGGGTATGAATATTAAAAAGCATCGTTCTGCAGGCATTCGAATAATCGGTGGCGTGAATTTGTTTGCCGGTGAGGTTCCATAAAAGCCAGGAGTCTATTGTTCCGGCTAAAAGTTCTCCTTTTTTCGCTTTCTCTTCCAGACCTTCCACCTGATTCATGATCCAATGCAGTTTACTGGCAGAAAAGTAAGGGTCTGTTAATAATCCCGTTTTTTCTCTGATGATCTGATTTTTGCCCTGTTCCCGGATGATATTGCAGTACGTTGATCCCCGCTGACATTGCCAAACGGCCGCGTTATAAACCGGCTTTCCTGAGTATTTGTCCCATATAACTACTGTTTCCCGTTGATTGGTAATGGCAATTGATGCAAGATCGGCTTCGGTAATACCGTTGACTCTTATTGCGTCGACGATCAGCGAAAAAGTATTGTTGAGGATTTCGCAAGGATTATGTTCTACAAAACCTTCTTGCGGATAGTATTGCTGATGAGGAATAGCATTCCTGTATTGAGGCTTTCCCTTGCGATCAAACAAAATCGCTTTTGTGGCAAAAGTGCTTTGATCAATGGCGAGAATGTATTTTCGCATTTTG
>JBDKTZ010000068.1:0-3438 GCA_039679975.1 Prolixibacteraceae bacterium | reverse complement strand
TAGGGGCGCACCCCCCTTTCATCCCCCCATTTATGCAACAAGCGCAAAAATGGAGGGATATGTACGGGCGCCCGGATGCGGCGAAATCCCCCGAAAGGCGCTCCACCAGCCAGGAGGAGCTGGAAAGAGGGAACTCATTTTGGGGGCAGACGAGGAGGCCATATTATAATAGCACTAATGTTCTATTAAGTCAAGGGGTTTTGGTATATTTTAAGGTGGAAAAGGGATATTTTAAGAAAACGAGAGAGGAGTAAGCAGTGATCAGGGAACAGGGAACAGAGTGTAATTTCACATACGCGATTGACGAGCAGCAAACAAAAACGTAAATTGACAAGAACCCGTCACGGAATACAATAAATGAGGGGGATTTCGTTTTAAATAGAGGAAATCATGCCAGATCAAGCCATTGACAATCCGGTGACCCATTCACCTTTTGAGGAATCAGCGCCACGGACGCGGAGATCGACCTGAAGACCATATTTTTGAACTAAATCCTATAAGGAGGCAATTATGATCTACGTATTCATGGATTACCCAAACCCAACCATAACAATTCATCGGGACCCAAGTTGCAGATTCATTCACAGGCAAACTGTTGAGCCTGTACATAGGCGAGAGATGCATATAAATCTGGAGAATCTCTCCGATTCTTTGCATAAGTTTAAGAACAAGGAAGTCGATTTTCGCGCAGAAGCAGGGTGGAATGGTCTTTGGCTGAAGATAGACTTGGGAGATATTGATTTTGAAATGGCTGTTGCCGCCAGGATTATGAAATACCTTGGCGAAAGATATACGCCCTTGGCTAATTTGACGCCGAATATCCACTGCTAGCCCAATGTTTGGGAAAGCAGAGTGGTTTGTGTAATATGAGGACTAAACGCTGCCCTCACCCTCAATCCCTCTCCCAGGCTTGGGAGAGGGACGCGAGCGTATTTTGCGAGCCGGATGAGGGTTGATTTCAAGACTTATGGCTAAACTTGAACAACTATGACCAATCACCGTCACTCTGATGAACTCATCGAACGATCCCGCGAACTGCGCCATCAATCCACCCCTGCGGAGCAAATCCTTTGGCGTTACCTACGCGACCGTAGAATGAGGGGTCTCAAGTTTCGACGCCAGCACCCGGTTGGGCGCTTCATCCTTGATTTTTATTGTGAGGATCTACAGCTTGCCATCGAGGTGGATGGGGGAGGACATAACGAGGCAGAACAAGAAGCATATGATCTTGCTCGAACCCAGGCTCTAAATGATTTGGGAATTCAAGTGATCCGCTTCTGGAATGATTATGTATTGGAAAGGACGGATTTGGTGTTGGAAGAAATACGTCATGTAATTTATGAGATAGGCAATGGAAAGAATGAATGATTTGCTTGGTCGGCCCTCACCCTGCGCCGAAAGCGTGGCGCTTTCCCTCTCCCAAGCCTGGGAGAGGGATAGAGGGAGAGGGTTGTGTTTGGAGCAAGTGGATTTTTTCTAAGGGACGCCTGGGGATGTGTGTTTAATTCTGTTAAAAAAACAAAATAAAAGGGTGGTGAAAAATGAAAGCAGTATCCATTCACGTTCACAATTTTAGAACATTCGATGATGCTTTGATTCTGCTGCAACCATATTCAATATTGATAGGCGTGAATAATGCAGGAAAGAGCAATTTAGTTGATGCAATTCGTATTTTCTATGAAAAAGATATTAAGTACGAGGAAACCCGAGATTTCCCGAAGTTCGGTACAGATGATGATGAGTCATGGATTGAGATCGAATACAAACCAACACCTGAAGAATTAGCTTCTCTACGTGAAGAATACAAAACCACTGATGGTACATTCAAGGTCAGGAAGTATTTAAAAAGCTCTGAAAAAGATGATGAGGGAAAGGTTAGGAGTGGAATTTATGGATATATAAATGGACAAGTTTCAGGATCGCATTTTTATGGAGTAAAGAATGTTTCACAAGGGAAATTCGGTGAAGTTATATACATTCCTGCAATAAAAAGCTTGGATGACACAACAAAATTTTCAGGTCCGTCAGTTCTACGAGATCTGACCAATAATATATTCAAACAAATAATTAATGAGAGCCCATCATTTAAATACTTGACTGAATCAGTTGAAAAATTTAGTAACCAGATCAAATCAGAAGGAAATGCTGATGGAGTTTCTTTAGCTTCAATTGAGAATGAAATTACTCATGATTTATCTGGATGGGGCACTGAATTCAAATTCATAGTCAATCCCCTCGAACCAGATGTTATTTTAAAATCATTGTTTGACCACTCAATAAATGATGATGCCCTAGGTATATCTCAAAAATCAAATAGCTATGGCCAAGGCTTTCAACGTCAGCTGATCTATTCATTAATCAAAATTTCTGCGAAGCATCAAAACCTCAAAAAAACAACGACCAGTTCGGATTTCTCGCCGAACCTAGTTTGGATTCTCTTTGAAGAACCTGAAGCGTTTCTACATCCAAGTCAAATTGTTTTGCTTGATGAGAATTTACGCGCTTTATCCGAAGGTATCATAAACCAAGTGCTGATTACTAGCCATAACCCTGAATTCATCTCAAAAAATGTTCAAGACATTCCTGCGATTGCTCGTTTTAGTAAAGAGGGATGTAAAACAATAATTGGTCAAGTGTCTAAATCAAAGATGGACTTGATACTTGATGAGAATCAGAGTGAAATACAGCTTTGGTTAAATAACCCAAAAATCGCGCAGTTATTCGCCGATTTTGATCGAAAAATTGAGGTGGAAAGCTTAAAATATGCATTATGGCTCGATGTTCGTCGCTGCAAAGCCTTTTTTAGTTCAAAAGTACTATTGGTCGAAGGTTCATCTGAAGTAACGATCATTAACAATCTTTTTAGCAGCTCACAATTAACTGCACCTGATGGTGGTGTATTTATCCATGATTGTATGGGAAAATTCAACATTCATCGATTTATGAATCTATTCGGGGAATTAAAGATATATCATAGTGTGCTGATGGATGGCGATAATGGTAAATATCCAGAGGTAGACCAAACTATTCAAAAATCGAAAAACGAATATACATTGGGTATTGAAACACTTCCGGTTGATCTCGAAACGAGCCTTGGCATTCAGAAAAATAAAGATAAACCAATGAATTTGTTATGGAACCTAAAAAACAGCAAAATCGATGCTGATAAGCTTGCAGAATTTCGCGGTATTGTAGAAAAAGTACTTGCTATCTAATATGTGGTTTGTAGGGTACGTTCGCTTTTGAGCGCACCTTTCTTGACCCTCACCCTTGGTTCCTCTCCCAAGCCTGGGAGAGGGAAAGCACCTCGATTTTGGTGCAGGGTGAGGGCTATTGGTTCGCAGGGTGCATCTGATTCTGAACGCATCGCTTTTTATCAACTACTTGCTGAGTTTTTCCCAATGCCAGACTATGCAATAATGTAAGGGTAAAGCCGGA
>JBDKTZ010000588.1:0-5678 GCA_039679975.1 Prolixibacteraceae bacterium | reverse complement strand
CCCATGTATATTGCCGAAATTTCACCTGCAAAGATGAGGGGACGGCTCGTGTCGGTCAATCAGCTTACCATCGTCCTTGGCATTTTGGCAGCTCAGATCACGAATTACCTGATTGCTGAAGAAGTTCCGCCGGGATCGACCGACGAGATGATCCTGGCATCATGGAACGGGCAGATGGGCTGGCGCTGGATGTTCTGGGCGGGAACCCTGCCTGCCGTGGCTTTTTTCGTGCTTGCATTTTTTATTCCCGAAAGTCCGCGCTTTCTGTATAAATCCGGACAGGCGAAAAAGGCGATGAAGATCCTGCAAAGAGTCGGCGGTGAGGCTTATGCAGCGGAGGAGGGCCGGAACATCGGACTAACACTGAGCGAAACAGGCACACGCATAAACTGGAAAGAGCTTTTTTCAAAAGAACTTCGCCCAATGATGGTGATCGGAATCGTCCTGGCTGTTTTCCAGCAATGGTGCGGCATTAACGTGATTTTTAACTATGCGGAAGAGATTTTTACGTCAGCGGGTTATTCGGTAGGTGATATGTTATTCAATATTGTGATCACCGGGGTGGTGAATCTGGTCTTTACGCTTGTGGCTATGCAGACGGTCGACCATTGGGGAAGGCGGAAGCTCATGTTGCTTGGTTCGCTGGGACTGGCAGTAATTTATCTGTTCCTTGGTTCTGCATACTTTTTAGAATTGAAGGGAATGGTTGTACTGGTCATGGTTGTACTGGCCATTGCTACCTATGCGATGTCGCTGGCGCCGATTACCTGGGTGGTCTTGTCGGAGATTTTTCCCAACAGCGTTCGTGGTGCAGCCATGGCCGTTGCAACCAGCGCATTGTGGATCGCCTGCTTTGCCCTGACTTACACATTTCCGATTTTAAATAATTTACTGAAGGCGAGCGGGACTTTCTGGCTTTATGCGTTTATTTGCCTGTCCGGATTCCTGTTTATCCGGAAGAAGCTGCCGGAAACCAAGGGGAAAAGCCTGGAACAAGTGGAGGCGTTCTTTAAGGCAGGTAAGCAGAAGTGAGCCGTGAAAAACCGCACACAAGACACAAAACTGAGAAAAGCGGGAAGCTATTCACAGTTGGCTTTGAGTAACTTTATCCCGCAAAAAGGGATACCCGGTACAAAGAGATCATTTCTCCGGAAGTGAATAAGTTGAACTAAATATCAAAATCGTATGCGAATCAAAATTGCGTTCACCGCCTGCCTGATGCTGCTCCTGGGCAGCTTGTGTTTCGGGCAGATTGCCGACAGTACTTACCTGGATGGGTTAAAAACCGAGCTACGAAAAAAGTGGCCGGAAAACAGGACTATCAATCTGGTTTTTCACGGGCATTCGGTTCCTTCAGGATATTTCAATACGCCTTATGTAAGGACCTTCGATTCCTATCCTTATCTGCTACTGAAAAAAGTAAAGGAGCTTTATCCTTATGCCGTGGTTAACGTGATCGTCACCGCAAAGGGAGGCGAAAATTCACTTCAGGGCGCACGGCGCTTCCGGGAAGACGTTTTGGCCCATAAACCCGATGTGCTTTTTCTTGATTATGCATTGAACGACCGGACGCTGGGGATTGAAATCGCCAAAGAATCGATGGAGGCTATGATCAATGCTGCGCTGGATGAGAATATTCCCATTATTCTGCTGACCCCTTCTCCCGATATGCGGGTCGACATCCTGGCTGACGGAAATGAACTGGAGCAGTTTTCGGATATGCTGACGAAGCTGGCTGCTGCCTACCGCATCGGGCTTGCCGACAGCTATGGCCTGTTTAAAACGCACCTGACAACAGGCTTCGATTTACAGAGCTTTATGTCGCAGGTGAATCATCCGAACGAAAAGGGGCATCAGCTCATTGCAGACGAGATTATGAAATACTTTAAATGAAGATAGTAATGAAATTGAATATGAGCTTAGTAAATAGCATAGGGCAAAGAGAAGACCGGAAACCGGAGACAGGAGAACGGAGGCAGGAGAACGGAGACGGGAGACAGGAGACGGGAGACCGGGGAAAGGTTACAGGGTTGCAGGATAACAAGGTGGAAAGGTTGCAAGGTTGCAAGGTTGCAAGATACCAGTATTACCCGGTATGGAAAAGAGAGCCTGAAGCAGCAAGTAGGGAAAACAACCGGAAAGAAAGATTCCTTTACTTAATTGCAATTCTGTGCCTGATCATCATTAGCGCCTGCAAACAGGAGCCGGTGACAAAGATCGACCTGGCGGGCGAATGGCGTTTTGCTGCCGATCCGAACGATGAAGGCCTGTCAGGAAAGTGGTATTCCCGCCAGCTTGAAGAGAAAGTAAGCTTGCCCGGATCGATGAATTCGAACGGCAAAGGGCCTGATGTGAGCCTGGAAACTACATGGACGGGCCAGATCCTTGACAGCACCTTTTTTAAAAGCCCGGCATACGAAAAATACCGTCGGCCCGACAATTTTAAAGTCCCTTTTTGGCTTCAGCCATTGAAACATTACCAGGGCGCCGCCTGGTACCAGAAAGAGGTGACTATTCCAAACGACTGGCAGGACAGGCAAATTGATCTGTTCCTGGAACGCTGCCACTGGGAAACCCGTGTTTGGGTGGACGATCGGGAAGCGGGAATGCGAAACTCCCTGGGAACGCCGCACCTGTACGATCTTTCCACCCTGCTCACGCCGGGAAAACATGTGCTGACGATCTGCGTTGATAACCGCGTGAAGGAAATTGATCCGGGGATGAATTCACACAGCATTTCCGACCACACCCAGACGAACTGGAACGGGATTGTCGGGGAACTGTCCCTTCAGGCGAGTTCGGCGGTGAATATCCGTACGATACAGGTTTTTCCCGACATAGCCGGTAAGAAAATTACGGCCAGAATCGATGTCGGCAACCGCACGGGGAAGGCAGCGAAAGTGACGCTTGTATTGAAAGCCGATGGCGCCGGAGATGTACCTGAACTGCCTGGCGATTTCGAACTGAAGGCGGGGGGAAGCACCCTCGCTGTCGACTATCCCATGGGAGGTGATGTGAAGCTTTGGAGTGAATTTAATCCCTCCCTGTATGAACTGACAGCGGTCTTAAAAGATGCAGAAGCCGAAGCAACTGATACATTCCGGACAGCTTTCGGTATGCGCGAATTTAAACGGGAAGGAAGAAAGTTGTTGATCAACGGTCAGCCGGTTTTCCTGCGTGGAACACTCGAATGTGCCATTTTCCCGAAGACCGGTTATCCGGCAACAAGTGAGGAGGAGTGGGCCCGTATTTTTAAGATTTGCCGGGCTCACGGACTGAATCACATGCGTTTCCACTCCTGGTGCCCGCCTAAAGCAGCATTTACAGCAGCCGATAAGGCCGGATTTTACCTTCAGGTGGAATGCTCTTCGTGGGCTAACCAGTCGACCACCATCGGCGACGGCAAACCCTTCGATCAGTATCTCTATGAAGAAAGTGAGCGGATGGTCCGCGAATATGGTAACCATCCTTCTTTCTGTATGCTGGTTTACGGTAACGAGCCCAGCGGAAGGAACCAGAATACATTTCTGGGGGATTTCGTCACGTACTGGAAAAATAAAGACAACCGCCGGGTCTATACCTCGGGCGCCGGATGGCCCATTCTGGATGTAAATGATTACCTGAGCACTCCCGATCCGCGGATCCAGCGATGGGGAGAAGGGCTGAAAAGCATTATCAATGCGGAGCCTCCGCGGACGGACTACGACTGGGCTGATTTTATCAACCGATACCCGCAACCGGTAGTCAGTCATGAGATCGGGCAATGGTGCGTTTATCCGGATTTTAAGGAAATTGACAAATATGACGGGCCCGTCAAGGCCAGGAACTTTGAAATCTTCAGGGATATGCTGAATGATCGGGGCATGGCACATTTGGCCGACAGCTTTTTGCTGGCTTCAGGAAAACTTCAGGCGCTGTGTTACAAGGCCGACATTGAAGCGGCATTGCGGACACCTGAGATGGGAGGATTTCAACTCCTTGACCTGCATGATTTCCCCGGACAGGGAACCGCTTTGGTCGGCGTGCTCGATGCCTTCTGGGATGAAAAAGGATACATCACTCCGGAAGCATACAGCCGCTTTTGTAACAGCACCGTTCCATTGGCCCGGATGAAAAAGCAGATTTTTACCAACGCAGAAACTTTTGTTGCAGCCATCGAAGTGGCTCATTATGGGGAAAAGTCGCTCACGGCCTGTATACCGGAGTGGAAAATAACCCGGCAAAACGGGGAAACGGGCTGGTCGGGCAAGCTGGCTCAGCAGGATATCCCGTTGGGGAATGCCTTTCAACTCGGTGTGGTGTCGGTTCCGCTGAACACGGTCACGGCGCCCGAAATGCTCAGCCTCGAAGTCACGGTTGGTTCGTTTTCCAATTCGTGGGACTTCTGGGTATATCCCGCGGTGAAGCCGCAAATTCAGGGACAGGAAAAGATCAGACTCGTTTCAGCACTTGATCCTCAAGTCCGCGCATTCCTTGAAAACGGAGGTTCGGTTCTGCTCAGCCTGAAGAAGGGCGCACTCCGCCCGGAAGCCGGCGGTGAGGTTGCGGTGGGTTTTTCCAGCATTTTCTGGAACACGGCCTGGACAAAGGGACAGGCGCCACACACCCTGGGCATCCTGTGCGATCCGAAACATCCGGCATTGGCTCAGTTCCCGACCGAATACCACAGCAACTGGCAGTGGCGGGACGCCATGAGCCATGCCCAGGCCATTAACCTGAGCAGCCTGCCGTCCGGATTAAAACCGGTGGTGAGGATCATCGATGACTGGTTTAGCAACCGTCCGTTGGGACTGATCTTTGAAGGCAAGGTGGGGCAGGGAAAACTGCTGGTCTGCGGCGTGGACCTGCAAACGGACATGGCTGAGCGGCCTGAAGGCCGGCAGCTTCTGTACAGCTTACAGCAGTATATGACCGGTGAACACTTTAACCCTAAAACAGAAATCGAACCTGAAAAATTAAACGCGCTGTTTATTCAATAAAGCCATGTTCCCTGCGTGATATGAATTCGTTGTCTGTTTTTCAGGCACACTGTCTTGTTACGCTCTTTACGAAACGAAAACCGGAGACCGGAAACCGGAGACCGGAGACCGGAGACGGGAAACAGGAGAACGGAAGAAGGAACCGGCGGAACAAGGTATAACGGTGGAAAGATATCAAGGGCAACCTGAATAGCGGGCGCTGTGCTCCATGCCCTGTGCTCTTTGCCACAACCTTGTAACCCTGTAACCCTGCAACCCTGCAACCATCTCTTAATCTGATAATCTAAAAATCTTTAATATGACCCAAGTTAAAGCCTGGAACGAAAAAGTGAAGATCCCTACCTACGGGATCGGAAAGCCTGAGAAAAACCCGATGTTTCTTGAAAAGCGGGTTTACCAGGGAAGCAGCGGTGTGGTTTATCCGCATCCGGTGATTGAAAAGATCCTCGATGAAAAGGAATACCGCGAATGGAATGCGGTTTTCCTCGAGAACCAGTACCTGATCATCATGATCCTGCCCGAACTGGGAGGAAGGATTCAGATGGCCTACGACAAGATGAAACAACGCCATTTTGTGTATTACAACCAGGTGATCAAGCCGGCTTTGGTGGGCCTCACCGGTCCCTGGATCTCGGGCGGGATTGAATTCAACTGGCCCCAGCATCACCGGCCGTCGACCTTCGAAGCCGTTGATTCGTG
>JBDKTZ010000104.1:0-12057 GCA_039679975.1 Prolixibacteraceae bacterium | reverse complement strand
TCAGGATCGCCGAACGGGCCTTTGGTTCCAGGTTGTCGATAAAGGAGATCGGCCCGACAACTGGCATGATACCTCCGGCAGCGCCATGTTTTTATATGCCGTTAAAAAAGCTGTGGAACTGGGCCTCATTCCGGAGAGACCATTCGAGATAGTTGTTAAGAAAGCATACAGTGGTATTCTGGCAAAAACAATCATCAGTCAGGCAGACGGATTGATTGATGTGATTGACGCATGCGACGGGTTGTGTGTTCAACCGTCGTATGAAGCCTATATTAATTACCCCAAAAAGATCAATGCAAAAGAAGCTGTTGCAGGTGTACTCTGGGCCAGCTGGATCATGGAAAAATCTTCGAAATAAGACTTTACCTGATTTTAAATTAACCTGAAGGTTTTTTGTCAACGTTTTTCTGGTCATTCAGATACGCTGAAGGAGTTTTGCCGAATTGCTTTTTAAAGCTTTGCGTAAAATAGGAATGAGAATTGAATCCAACGGCATAACCGACCTCGTCGATGTTGTAATTCCCTTCTTTCATCAACTTGATAGCTTTCTTCAGGCGGATATACCGGATGAATTCAGTGGCCGACTGGCTGGTGAGCGCGCGCATCTTCCGGTGCAACGAACTGCGGCTCATATTCAGCTCCGCCGCCAACTGCTCTACGGTAAAATTTGCGTCCAGAATATGTTTATCCACAATTGCGATGGCTTTGTCCATCAGTTTCCTGTCAGGCGGCATCACATTTGCATCCTCTTCCCACTTTTCCTGTGATTCGGCAAAGGCCTGTTGCATTCGCCTGCGCGCGGCAAGCAGGTTGGCGATCTGTGCCTTCAGCAGCTTATTGTCGAAAGGCTTGGTTAAGTAAGCATCGGCGCCGGTTTTTAATCCGCTCACCTTTTTGTCTGTCTCTGAAAGGGCAGTCAGTAAAATGACGGGAATATGACTGGTCCGAATATCTTCCTTTAACCTCCGGCAAAGTTCAAATCCGTCTATCCCCGGCATCATAATATCGGAAACGATCAGGTCCGGATACAACTCATTGGCCATTTCGAATCCCTGTATTCCATTTCCCGCGATCAGCACACGGTACTCGTCCTTCAGTAAGCGGCGAATATACTTTTGCATTTCGGGGTTGTCTTCAACAAGCAGGATAGAGTGGGTTTGTTTTTCATCAGAAAATACGTCGTCATCAGATTCCGGTTGTTCCACGGCCCAGCTTTCCTTGTTAGTCGCTGATTCAGTAATAACCGAACCTCCGGTTATCAATGGGATCAAGAGGGTAAAAACAGCTCCGTTGCCGGGTGAGCTCTGCACCAGGATCGTTCCCTGATGCATCCGAACATACTCGCGGCAAAGATGCAGTCCAATGCCGGCCCCCTGTCCATAGGAGCCCTGAGTTTGATAGAAACGTTCAAAAATGTTCGCAAGTTCGTCTTTCCCAATCCCGGAACCGTTGTCTTTTACGCGAATGAGCAGAACTGTCCCCGTTGGCAACGGATCGGTCGCGTAATCGAAATGAGTCATTTCCTTTCCGATACTTGTTATTTCCGCGTATAAACTGATTTCTCCGTGTTCCGGTGTATATTTGAATGCATTGGAAAGCAGATTGAAAATCACCTTGTCCATTTTATCCGGATCGAATACAATCTTTGCTTTTGGCAAGGACGATTCAAAACGGAAAGAAATGGATTTATCACAGGCATACATCTCAAAGTCGTGACAGATATCACGGCAAAGACCGTTTATATCGGCATACGCCGGCGTATAAACAGCTTTGTTAAACTCAAGTTTCCGAAAGTCGAGCAACTGGTCGATTAACCGGCGGAGACGTTTGGCGTTCCGCTGGATCATGGTCAGATCGCCGGTAGCTTTTGGGCTTAATCCCGGATCGGACAAGATATCTTCCAAAGGAGAAAGGATCAGGGAAAGAGGTGTTCTGAAATCGTGTGAAATATTGGTAAAGAACTGAAGCTTCATTTGATGGAGCTTTTCTTCATTTTCACGCGTAACCCGCTCAAGCAACAATTGTTCTTTCAACTCTTTGCGGATGGTCATTTCTTTCCGTATAAACCACAGAATAGTGGCAATCAACAGGAAATAAAAGGCATAGGCATACCCGGTAAGCCACAACGGAGGAAAGATGGTGACTGCCAGCTGCGTCGGGGTGGTCGACCATACCCCATCGTTGTTTGCACTGACGACCTCCAGGGTGTACGTTCCGGGAGGGATCTTGGTAAAAATAGCCCTGTCTTCGTTTTGAGCTTCCTGCCAGTTGTCTTCATAATTAATGAGCCGGTACCGGAACTGGTTTTTCTTAGGCTGTATATAATTAGTTGAAACGAACTCAAAAATCAGAGAGTTTTGAAAGTATTTGAGTTCTAATTTTTCCAGCGATGACAGGCTTCGTTTGAGCGGGCCATTTGGATCGGTCGAAGTTACTTTTTTATTGTTAATGAACAGATTTGTCAGAACAACTTCAGGAACGAACGGATTTGTTTTTATTGCATTGGGCATGCAGAGATTGAAACCATTAGGCCCACCGAAAAGCATGCTCCCGTCACGGCATTTAAAAACAGCGCCCGGATTGAACTGATTCCCTTGTAATCCGTCTTCCTGCGAATAATTTTTAAATATTTTTTCATCGGGATGATAACACGATATTCCATTATCGGTGCTAAACCACAGATTACCCCTATTATCGTCAAGGACGCCATATACATTATAGCCGGCGAGGCCTTCTTTGGGTGTCAAATTCGTAAACTGACGCGTTTCAGGATCGTAGCAATCAACTCCGCCTCCGGCCGTTCCGATCCATATTTTTCCGGAATGGTCTTCCCAAACGGTGAAAACCTCATTATTGCTGATCCGCTGTCCTTTGGTATTGTTATAATAATAACGGGTAAAATTGCTGCTTCCCTTTGGTTTATAGTTAAGCCCCGAATGAGTTCCAACCCATAAACCACCATATGAATCTTTAAAAATTGCACGAATCTGAATCGATGAGACAGAATTCGGGTCAGTCGCATTGGGCCGGAAAGCAATTACTTTCTGTGTGCTGAAATCATAGTAAAAAAGGCCAATGTTGTATGTCCCAAGCCACAATCCGTTTTCATCAGGCAGTATTGCGTACAGATTGACAATCGGAACATTAAAAATATCCACATGCCTGAAAAGCTGACTTTCCTTGTCAAAATACCACAGTCCGTTTGAAAGCGTACCAACCCAAAGCCGGTTGTGATGGTCGAGGGCGATGCATTTGATGTTGCCGGTTCCGGTACTTGCCCTTTGAATAACAAACGGTGTAAAGGTATTATCCTTTCGGTCGAACCGGTTCAGAATCCCATTCTCGGTCCCGATCCAGACAGTTCCGTCAGGCTCTTCTGCAAATGAACTCACCACATTGCTGTTCATGGACAGACTGTTCCCTCCCCTGCTCATGTTGAAATGAAGAAACTGATGATCGTATGCGCTGTAATAGGCCACACCCCCTGACCAGGTCCCAATCCAAATGCTGTTTCGTGAATCGATGAACATGGAATGGATGCTGTTATGGGTTAACTTATTATACGGATTTTTTCGGATAAGCTGAGTTTCTGACTTGCTGATAATCAATAATCCGCTATAAGTTGCGATCCAGATCCGGTTTTCCTGATCCTTTACAATTTGCCTGACACGATTATGGGGGAGGTAAGTCGCTCCCGTATTCCGTTGATCGTAATGCTCAATAAGTAGCCCCTGCTCATTCACATGATCAACTCCTCCCCATTCGTATCCGATCCACAGCGTATTGTTATCTTTCTTCAGGCAACGAACCGATGACTCCTGCACACGGCAGAAGACGCTGAAGTCCTTGTATGGAGGCTGACTGAAGTAGACGTACCCATTATCTGTTCCGATCCATAAATTGTCGGTAGCATCGAAAAACGCATGTGTCAATACATCGCTTTCATCAGTTAAACGAAGCGGTAAAGCTTCATAGACACTATCTGAAAGATTAAGCCTGGAGAACTGATCGGAATGCAGGGTGAACAAATCCCCGTTTTGGTTTTGCAAGACCTGCCTGATTGTTGAATTTGAGCGAACCTGAGGATCTTCCTTTAACCGGATTGTTGTAAAGTTCTGTCCGGATTCATCAAAAAAACATAGCGCCCCATAGGTTGAAATCCACAATCTGCCCGACCGGTCCTTAAAAAGATGAAGAACATTATTCGAAGGAATGGAATGAGGATCTTCCTGTTGATGGATATACTTCTGAATAGTCGTTGTATTGTAACGAAACAGTCCATGTTCGGTGCCAAACCACATAAATCCCCGAGCATCTTCGGCAATGGCCTTGACAGAGCTGTAGGTCAACCCTCCCTGCGGCGAAACGTTTCGGAATTGCAGATCATAGCTTTGAGCTTCGGCAAAGAGGCTGGTCAAAATGAACACAGAATAAAGGAAATTTCTCAGCATGCCAGTTAGTTTGTGATCCGAAAAGTACAAAAAAACAGGCGAATAATCTGATCTTTCCCAATTCAATAGCTGTCACTCATGTTGCAATCTGAAACATTTGTATCACCATAGAACATTTTTCTTACAGGTTGATTCATAACTTAAAAGGAAACTGGTTGCAATTTGAGAAGTTTGCGTAATATTGATCGATGAATAACAACCAAACAAATCAGACCTGACGAATCATGATGAAACAATTGTTCACATTGATGGCTGTTCTGGTTGTCCTGGTTTCGGTGAGCAGCCTGTATGCCCAAAGTCCTCAATGGCAAGAGGTAGCCCCTGGCATCTGGAAAGCCGTCATTGGAATACCCGAGGAATATGATTTGCTGAAAGCTGCCGGAAGCAAGCCTGCCCTGACGGGATTGGAAAAGCTGCCCCGAAAAGGCTTTCCGTTGCCCGGGGAAAAAGTGACTTATCGGCTGAGCGATGGAAAAGTCGCCTTGCGTTTACCCTTGAATCGGGAAGAGCAGATTTTTGGCTTCGGATTAAATTTTCAGACCATTTTTCAGCGCGGCAGGGTGTTCGAACTGCATGTTGATCACTATGGAGGAAAAGACAATGGGCGGACACATGCACCCGTGCCGTTTTATGTCTCAGACAAGGGGTATGGTGTGTTCGTCAACACGGCCCGCTATCTTAGAGTCTGGTGCGGAACAGCCGTCCGTGCAGACAGCCCAGAGCCGCCTGTTGTCCGCGACCGCAACACCGATAAGAAATGGTCATCACGTCCCTATTCCGATGCCGTGGAAATGCTCATCCCCTCGAAAGGAGTTGAGATATATGTGTTTGAAGGGCCGACCATGCTCGACGCGGTGCGGCGTTTTAACCTGTTCAACGGAGGCGGATGCCTTCCTCCAAGATGGGGGCTTGGTTTCACGCAGCGTGTGAAATCACTGTACACAGCCGATGATGTGAAAAAGGAAGCGGAAGCCTTCAATCAGCATCAATTCCCGCTCGATTTTATCGGACTGGAACCCGGATGGCAAAGCAAAGCTTATCCGTGCACTTTTGAATGGGACCGCACACGTTACCCCGATCCGCCCGCATTTGTCAGGGAAATGAAGGAACAGGGCATCCACCTGAACCTGTGGACCAACCCCTATGTGTCGCCTGAGTCACCCGTTTACGAAACATTAAAACCTTTTTACGGAAGCCATACGGTTTGGTGCGGAATGGTGCCGGATGTGACGATCCCGGAGGCATCAAAAATACTGACCGCCCAGCTCTTGAAAAGCCAGGTCGAAATCGGTGTCAGCGGCTATAAAATTGACGAGGTGGATGGCTATGATCATTACCTCTGGCCCGATATGGCTGTTTTTCCATCCGGGATCAGCGCAGAGCAAATGCGGCAAACCTATGGCGTTTGGATGCAAAGACTCACAACCGGCATGTTCCGTCAGCGCAACGAGCGGACGTATGGCCTGGTTAGGGCTTCAAACGCGGGAGCATCATCGCTGCCATACGTGATCTATAATGACTATTACAGCCATGAAGACTTTATTACAGCTCTCTGCAACAGCGGCTTTTCGGGCATTTTATGGACCCCGGAAGTCAGGCAGTCAAAGACTTCCGAAGAATGGCTGCGCCGGATGCAGTCTGTATGCTTCTCCCCCATGGCTATGATCAATGCCTGGGCCAGTGGTACGAAACCCTGGAGTTACCCGGAGGTTGAAAAAGAAGTCAAAGCCATTGCCGATCTAAGAATGGCGTTGATGCCTTATTTCTACTCCGAGTTCGCCAAATATCATTTTGACGGGACTCCTCCCTTCCGGGCAATGTATCTGGAACCGGGCTTTTCAATGGTTTCCGAAGAACAAAAAAATAAGGCCGGCCTGAATGATAACCCCTATGCCGAAGCGATACGAAAAGAAATAAAAGACCAGTATATGGCCGGTGAAAACCTGCTGATAGCGCCACTGTTTACCGGACAAACGGATAGACAGGTTGTTTTGCCGCGCGGAAAATGGTATGACTTTTATACCGGAACGTATGCCGGAGACGGCGAAATAATTACCGTTGAGCCGGGCCTGGAGCACATTCCGGTATTTGTAAAAGACGGCGCTCTGGTCCCCATGATGAAACCGCGGCTGCGAGCACCAAAGACCGGGGAGAAAGTCGACCTTGAAATCCGCCATTACGGAACAAAGAACGGCACCTACGAGCTGTACGACGATGACGGTGAAACCTTCGATTACGAAAATAACGCATACGTCTGGAGGAAACTGAAGGTTGAGCGGTTGCAGAACGGGAAATCCAAAACCAGCATTTCTCCTGCCGAAATAGGTAAACCCGATCACATCGGAAACGTGACATGGATCGAAATGACCGGTCGCCCCTGACGGAATTCCAGACGCCGCCACTTTTGGAGAGTGATGAAATTCAGTATGCGAGTTATGCACAGTTAATTTGAAACGAAAACAGATGAAAAATACGATTAAACGAGAGCAGAGACCAAACTTTTTTGGGGCTCTGCCGGACGCAACTCTTTTACGCTGCGCACAAAAGACAGTATTTTTTTTAGCCTTGATTTTCTTGGCCTCAGGAATAACCAGGGCGCAGGAAGTCCCGGATGAAGACCGCCTGGCCTGGTGGCACGACGTCAAATTCGGAATGTTTATCCACTGGGGTGTTTATTCACTGTGGGCCGGACAATACCATGGCCATGAACAGGCACGCGGCGGAGCGGAATGGATCATGAACCGCTGCAAGATACCCGTTGCGGAATACCGGGACCGGGCCAGGGAGTTCAATCCGGTGAAATATGATCCCGAGGCCTGGGTGAAAATGGCAAAAGATGCCGGTATGAAGTATATTGTCATCACCTCGAAGCATCATGATGGGTTCGCACTATTCGACAGCAAGGCCGGCGACTGGGATGTGGTTGATGCAACAGCTTACGGGAAGGACCTGCTGAAGCCCCTCGCGGAAGCCTGTAAAAAACAAGGGATCAGACTGGGGTTCTACTATTCGCAGGCGCAGGACTGGAACAATCCGGGCGGATCGGCGGCACGGAAATTAATGAAGGAAGGCTGGCCCAACCCGGATTCGACAAAAATAGATCAGTATACCGCTGAACATAACGGGCACTGGGATGCTGCCCAGGAAACAGCCACTTTTGATGAATATATCAACCGTGTGGCCGTTCCCCAGGTCAGGGAGATCCTGTCGAACTATGGGGAAGTTTCTGTTCTTTGGTGGGACACGCCCACGAACATGACCGACGAAGCAGCGCTGAAATTACAGGAATTATTGAAACTTCAGCCAAAGATTATTACCAACGACCGCTTGAAGCGACCGAACTTCCCCGGTGACACCAAAACCCCGGAACAAAAGATCCCGGATCAGGATGAACTCGCGGGACAGAACTGGGAAACCTGCATGACCATGAACGGCTCCTGGGGCTACCGCGATGACAACAAGTGGAAATCAACAGAAATCCTGATCCGCAACCTGGTCGACATCACTTCCAAGGGAGGAAACTTCTTGCTCAATGTCGGACCTAAACCGGACGGTACTTTCCCCGAAGAAAGCGTGCAACGTCTAAGTGAAATTGGCAGGTGGATGGATACGAACAGTGAAGCGATCTATGGCACACAGGCCAGCCCGTTTGGGTTACTGCCCTGGGGGCGCTGTACCCAAAAGGAGGAAAAAGGAAAGACGATCCTTTACCTGACCGTATTCGACTGGCCCTCCGGCGGCAAACTGACCCTTTCGGGACTGACCAATAAAGTGAGTTCGGCAAGCTTACTGGCGGGGGGACAAAAGCTGAAAACTTCACAGGATGCCAAAGAAACAACAATCCTGCTGCCCGCAACAGCGCCCGATCCGGTTGCTTCGGTCATCAAACTCGAAGTCAAAGGAAAAGTGGCACACGGGATTGCCCCGTCTCCAACAAAACAGATGAAGAGCGGTGAACTTGATTGAAAAACCGGAATGGACAAAATAATGATCACCCCAACTGAGGCCCGGTCAATTTGAGTACCGGTATCAACATGTATAAGGCGACCAGCAATGACTATGACTTCCAGGAAGAGAAACAACTTATTGAAGCAAACTCAACAGCTAAACTCAGAATAATGAAACGACTCTTTAAAGCAGTTCTCATTGGCGCCCTCCTTATTGCTTCACAACAGACAGAGGCTACGACTTTCCACGTAAAATCTGCTGCTGATTTTTCAAATGCAGTCGGGAAAGCGCGGTCGTCCGATACGATTGTCTGGGCAGCGGGAACATATCAGGACGTGCCTTTGGAGATCAAAAAGGACAATCTCTGTGTTCTCGCTGAACAGGACGGGGAGGTGATTTTTACCGGGAGTTCGTCGGTTGTGCTTTTTGCGTCCGGATGTGAGATCAGAGGATTTCAGTTTGCCGGCGGAGAAACGAACGGAGACGTGATCCGGGTGGAGGGTAGCCACAATAAAATCGGACAGGTGAATATCTCCCGCTATGTTTCCAAATATTATCTCAATATTTTGCCGTCAAGTCAGCATACGGAAGTCAGCTACTGCAACTTTGAGCGGAAGCCGGAAAAGCCCGAAAGCTCGGTTGTTGAAGTCCAGGTTGCGGAAAACCGGCCTGGCTATCATGTGATCCGCTATTGCTCGTTCAGAAACCACACAGCCCCGCCGGGGGCTGGTGGTGACTATGGCATTGAAGCCTTACGCATTGGTTACAGTTTCCAGTCAAAATTCATCAGCCGGACACTGGTTGAATACTGTTATTTCGAAAGTTGCCTGGGCGACGGCGAAATTATTTCTTCAAAAGCCAGGCAGAATGTGTACCGCTACAACACATTTTACAACAACGGTCCGTCACATTTTACGCTTCGCCATGGAAGTGAAAATCAGGTTTACGGGAATTTTTTTCTGAAGGGTGCAGGCCTGCGGATAAAAGAAGGGCAGGAACAGGCCGTATTCAACAATTACTTTGAAACAGGCCCCTATTTTTCGATCATGCTGGCCAATTACAAGGTTGATCCGCTCGATCAGATCCTGATCGCACACAACACCTTTGTGAATTCCGGTCCTTTGCTCCTGGGGGGGAAAGGCGACTATCCGCCGCGGCACGTCAGCGTCTTCAACAATTTTTTTCAAGAGCCGTCCGCGCAATTATTTGAGGAAGTAATTCCCGAAGACGCTTTCAGCGGCAACCTGGCAGCAGCAGCCAGGAACCAACAGCTACCGCAGGGTATCAAACAAATAAAAGACAAGGGACTAGAAAGGAACAGCGCCGGTTATTACCGGCCTGTTCGTAAATTTAAAGGCAAAGAGTGTCCGGACGGTTCTTGGCCGGCACTGAAACCATTTGATCAGATGGATCACGATGCCACAATTGCATTGGATATCATGCAGCATGCCAGGCCTAAAAGGGCAGATCAAAAGACAGTGGGATGCCTTGAGTGCTCTTCAGAAACAGAACTGAAACCATGGGCAACCAGCCAAAACACCGGCCCGACTTATCTGCGAAAATAAACTGAGGGGCGATACGGAACCGGCTTCGCCGGAAACCGACCTGTTTTTCATGATTATTCTCTACCTTTGAACGGTTGTAGCAATACAATGACAATGATTAAGCTGCCGGAACCGGAGACGCACCGATCCGGCAGCTCTTTAAATGCCGGGCTTTAGTTCTCTTTTGCGGCAACAGGATTTTTTACCCGATTAAAGAAAATCTCTCTGTAAAGAACATTGACAGGCTTTCCCAGCCTTTCTGCAGGTTCCCAGTCCGGGATCTCTGAAAGCATTTTTTCTGCAGCAGCGTTGATTTCGGGATGAATTGCGGGCTGTAGAATGCGCCCGTCGCTGACTTTCCCGTTTTTATCAATCACAAAACAATAAGCTATTTTAAACTCCAGAGCTTTGTGTTGACCGTTAGTTAACTGATCCATTCGGTTTTCCATCCATTTATCCCAACTCCCCTGTGAAAACTTTGCCATTTTACTGACGTCGCCCACCGGAAAAATAACTTCCTCTGAATGGGGGATGGATTGTGTTATATGCACAATTCCCTCGCGCAACAAAGCTTCCCTTACCTCATCCACGCGCTTAAGCGGAACCGATTCGTCCACCTGCAGATGGATCCAGTCGTTGCTGGCCTTGTCCCATTCCTTTCTCTTTTGAACAACTTCCTGCAGGGAACCCGCTTTACCGCCGATATAATTGCCATCGGCTTTGATCATTACTACCCGGTCCTTTTGCTCATCCTGAACCTGAGTTGTAACGGTAGCCTCATTCGCTTCAGTAACCACTTTATCCGGAGAGGGCAGTGCCTTGTCCGGCACATTTTCACTTCTTTTGCCGAAAGCCATCAGCAAAAAGGCAAGCAGGGGAAGAAAGGTCGCCACTTTCCAACGCCACGCATTACCCAAACCTGGTTTGTTCATCATAGCAATTCTTTTTTTAATTTGACAATGATTAAAACTGTTAGCAAGTGCGAACCTTACCGGTCCGACACATTTTTGAATGATCAGCAGCTGATATTGAGTTGCATCGATTCCTGAGTAAAGTGTTTGCCGATCGGCCTGATATTCGTGAATCTCTTTCATATCACGGGCCAATCCATAGATCATTGGATTGAACCAATGAAAAACTTTTAGTAATTCAAGCAATATTAAGTCGTAAAAGTGATTGAGAGCGACATGCGCTTTCTCGTGCGGCAGGATCGCCGAAGGGTATAATTCATAATCCTTTTTTGAGATTATGACCGATCCGGCAAAAGCGAATGAAGGAACATCCGTGTCAATCAGCAGGATGCGACATCCATCCTGGCATAAAACCGTCGCCCTGCGCAGAAGCAATAAAACCGTGACGATGTTCCGCACCAGAAGCAAAAGAACAACCAATACACCAGCCCAATAAATAAAAATCAGGAACTCTCCCACTGATGTGCTCAGTTCAGCTCCCTTCTGTTCTTTCATTTTAGCAGGCACAACTACTTCCCTGTTCTCATTCATCCGGACATTTTGTATCCGGATCTCATTCTCAGAAAGCGCGGGGGTCATTTCTACCAGGATGGGAACCTGCAACAGTTGCGGAAGCCTGGCCAGGGGGATTAGTACAGAAACGGCAACAACAGCAATCAGCAGGGCTCTGGCAAGTGCAAACCGGCTCTCTTTGCGCATCAGCAGCCTGTAAAGCACATAAAACAGACTGATACATGCCGTCGACTCGAGAATGTATCGTAAAAAGCTACTCATTGCGTTTGGCTTTACCTGATTTGGCCTGCCGGATCAGTTCCTGGATCTCCTCCGGAGAAATTTTTTCCTCCTGAACAAACATGGAAACTACCGCAGCGTATGATTTGTCGAAATATTTGCCAATCACTTCCTTCAACGTATTCCGGCTGAATTCTTCCCTCGAAATAACGGCATGGTAGCGATGCGTATTTCCGAACTGCTCATGCCCAACAAACCCTTTTTCCTCCAGTGTGCGAACGATTGTAGAAATCGTATTGTAGTGCGGCTTCGGATCTGAAAGCATATCAATAATTTCTTTGACAAACAAAGAACCTTTTTCCCAAAAAAGCTCCATGATTTCCTCTTCCCGGTTTGTAAGGCGTTTCATCT
>JBDKTZ010000281.1:0-9008 GCA_039679975.1 Prolixibacteraceae bacterium | reverse complement strand
CCAGCACCTTTACATCTTCGTTGCGGGCCATTTCAAATACCTGCCCGATTTCGGTAAACGCGCTGCACGAAAAAGGTGTATGAAAGTGGCCGTTCACTGTCAGGACTTGCCGGTCGGCCTTCTCTGCCTGCTGCTTCATTTGCTCAGGCTCTGCATATTTTTCAAAAACCGAATGTTCCATAGCGATTCACTTCTTTTGTAATGATACCCCAAAAGAAGCAAATAGTTTCCTGAAAACTATCCTTTGGTATCCTGTATCCTCACCGGCTTGAACTATTTGTAAATTTTGGGAAGTTCATTTAAAGGAATCTTGTACATTCCTCCTTGCTCAACAAAATACAGATAATTTCCTCTGACAAATAAAAATGGTTCGTTACCAAATCCTCCCGGAGGTCCGATCATTTCCCTAAACTGGTAAGTAGCCGGATCAAATTCAGAAATTTTATCACCCGAATGATAGGATCTGCCAGCCAAATAAACTTTCCCATTATAAAGTGCGCCCGACCCGCCACGATACATACTTAACGGCATAGACCCCAAGTTTTTCCAATTTTCAGACGAAGGGTCATATTCCCAAAACTCATTGTATTCAAACTTATAGCCGTCATAACCACCGCTTCCCGTAAAAAAAGCCAAATATCCCTTATCCGCAGCCGAAAATGTAAGCGGATACTGCATCATATCCCGGGTTGTAGGCAGATCGCTTTTCCTGATCCAGCTTTGATGAACAGGTTCATACTGATAAAAACTTTTTGTTGTTCCGATATACATCTGACCATTAACCACAAAAGCAAAAGGAGAACTATAGTGATCATCAGGATATTTACCGAGCTCGATCCAGCTTTTATCAGTGGCAGAGTATTTAAAAAGCGACTTATCATTCCCCATGATAAACACATCGGGGCCGAGACTGAAGCATTCTGTGTGTCCTGAAAATGGCAACTTCACATTGTCCTGATCAATCCATTTCTCCAAGCCGGGATCGAAATATCTGATAATAAGTCCCTTTTGATACTCCCCCGGAGAATAGGAAAATGCATAGACTTGTCCCCCGGCCTCAACCAGTGCAGTTGCCTGCCCAAATCCTGAAAAACCTGGTATTAACTTCCATTTTTCATTGAGATGAATCCTTCCCTGAAGGATGATCTTCTGAAGACCTACCTCCAACGTCAGATCCGGATATTCAGAGGAAGAGAAGGCGTAATCCGGAATTACAGCCGTTATCATTCCTTCCGATACACTTTTAATTGTTAGCTGCGTCTGATCCAAATAACATTTCATGTACATAAAGTTGTACCGGGGAGGAAGATTCTCAGCCAGGATCGTGATCTCGGATCCTCGTTTAATCTCATAAGGCGACGTCGCAGTGACCTCAATTTTAGGTATATTCACCATTACAGCGCCTGTTGAAAATAATCTCCCATTGTAAGACAGAAGAATGGGGTGGCTCCCGGCAGACAGTTCCCAGTTTATCGTCAACGTTGCTTCATTTTCGGTTTGATATTCAAAGGATCCCATAGGACTGGATAATCCATAGAAAAAGCGTTCGCCTTTTAGCCTGATCGTTTCTCCATAATGGGTCACTCCTGTAGAGGAAATGATCACCGGAGGATTTAATCCGATTATTTCCTCTGAGACCAGACTGTTGCGGTAAAACCAGGCGTATATCGGACCGTCGCTAAACACGGATCTCACTTTTAGCTTAACCTCATCCGGTGTACGGGAGATCATTTCCAGATAACCGTCATTCAACTTAAAGTCGGTCAGCTTGTCAACATTTGTACCGCGGATTGTTATAATCGTATCGATCCAGGCTATCTTAGGTGAGACCTCCGATATTTGAGGGAAAATAACTTCCAGATTCTTTTCTGCAATGACAGTCCTGTCGATTTGAAAGAACCGGACCTGCTTTTGCCCCTGACCGGTTTCATAATTCAGCGTAAAAACAAGAGTACTATCGGTCTTCGATTTCACATACTGTTCCCGGTCATCAACCGATAGTTTGTCGATTTGCAGGAATCCTTTCCCCGAAATCTTTACATCTTCTCCGGGGAGCACCTCTGCCGGAGCATACTTTTTAATGACAGGAGGTCTCAGACTGAAATGCCTGGCCGGCTCGCTCAGTTTTCCCGCCACTTCTATCTTTAAAGGAATATTGGTTGCTGAAAGGGTAGGAACAACAACTTTGAGCAAGGTATCGCAAGAACTAAACGGTGCCGCTTTGCTGTTTCCAAAACAAACGATATTATCCAGATTCCGGGAAGCAAAGTACTCGCCCGATATTTCAACCGTATCTCCCACAAAAGCTTCTTCCGGAGAAAAATTTTTTATTTTCGGAGACCTTGATCCTTTGCTGACAAAATACACAGGATTCCCGTAAACCGTCTTCACTTCAGTCTGAAGATAAGCTTTAGCCCCGTAATCCTTGCCTTCCTGAAGATTTCGATCAATGTTGACTGTGAAACTATTCCCTCCGGGGAACTTACCCAGTGAAATTCGGTTATAATCTCCTGCAGATTCATCTTCCTTCAAAAAAAAGACAGCACCATGGTCAATAATTGTTGATCCGCCATGCATCTCTATGCGAGCCGAAAAGATTACTCCGTCATTGGTAATCATCAAATCGGAAGAGGTTGTCAGTTCAGGAAAATCGCGTGCTTCGTCTTCTTTCCGGCAAGCGATCCAGGTTAAAAGGAAAAGCAATGACAGGTAAATGTTTTTCATATTCAAACCGGGTTCTAATTTATTTGTACAGCTCCGGGAATTCACTGACCGGCACCTTGTACATCCATGTTTCATAATCTCCGTCACCCAGAAAATAGAAGTAGTTATTCATAATAAATGAAAATGAATCATCCGCAATCCAGTATGGTGCCCTCAGCATTGGCTTATAATTATGGTTGACAGGATCGAATTCACCGAACCAGTCGCCTGAATAGAATGTTTTTCCTGACAGGTAGATCTTCCCGTTAAAACTGGCAGCGGTGCCATTCCTGTATGCGCCGACCGGTGTGAATCCAATGTTCTGCCATGTATTCAAAGAGGCATCATATTCCCAGAGATCCGTGGCTGTATTCCCAAAAGAAGTCACTTCTTTAAACGACACAAAACCTTTGCCTTCGGCGGAAAAGGTAAGCGGATAAACAAAATCTTCTCCCGATACCGGCAAGTCTGTCTTTTTTATCCAGTTGTCGTTTACCGCATCATACTGAAAAAGACCGTTTTTATTTCCGGCATAAGCTTTCCCGTCAATTACAAAAGAGAAAGGGATGCTGTAGCTCCAGATATTTTCAGGGAAATCTTTGATCCTGGAAAAGGTCTGGTCGGAAAGCGAATATTTGTAAAAAGAAGCTGTTTTACTATAGGCATCATAATACCCGAAATAGACATCAGAGCCAATGCTCCATCCCATATTGGCGAAAAAGCTTTTTACCGAGACCTGCCCGAAATAAACCCATTGTTCAAGAGTCGGATTAAAAGTACGGATCACACCTCTATCTGAATCAAAAGTACAGGCATATGGTTTTCCATCAACCAAAACAAAAACCGTAGATCCATAAAAATCAGTCAAGTTCGATATTTTCTGCCATTTTTCATTCATATGGAACGCATTCGGACGGGTGATCGTCTGCGGACCCATAACCATTAAAAATTCCGGGTTTGCAGATACCTCCAAATGATCTTCAACCAATGCGGTAATCGTCTGATTACTCATCGATGTGACCTTAAGACTTTTTCTGTCCAAGGCAATCCCCATATAATTTCCTCCCTCTACGGATGGGAAATTTTTGCCTGTGATGGTGATCTCTTTTCCCCTGCTAATCTCATAGGGAGAAATATCCGTAATTTCAATCTGCGGGATAGTTACACCAAGCGGTCCGCTATAGCTGGCATTATAGGAAAGGATAATAGGGTATGTTCCTGCCGTATTACGCCAATCGAGCGTCAGTTCCGCCTCGTTCCTGCTTATATACTCAAAAGTTCCCAAAGGGCAGGTCAATTCCTTAAAAAATCGCTCGCCTTTCAAAAGGATCGTTTCCCCGTAAGTTACCATGTTCTTCGATACCGCCGTAATAACCGGGGGATTGAAAAGTACCTTCTCCTGAGAAGAAATGGTTTTACCGTAAAAACGCCCCTTGACATAATCGCTGGAAAAGACGCGATTAATCCTCAGCTTTAAAAGTGTATCGGTCTTTAGCAAGACATCCGGGATAGCAGTACTGATCCAGAAATCATTCAAACGGTTTAGGTTGCTTCCGCGGACAGTGAGCACAGTATCAATCCATGCAATTTTCGGGCTAAATCCGGTAATTTCAGGATAGATGATCTCGAGCTTTTCTTTAGACGCAACGACGCGGTCCAACTGGCGAAGATTAATGGTTCTCGATCCCTTTGCCATGTACTCGTTAATTTTAAAACTCAGCACTGTGTCAGAAAGAACATTAAAGTCCTGTGCATCATCGCCGAGTGACAGCAAACTGATTAACTGATAACCCTTGCCTGAAAGCTTTACGGTTTGACCGGGCAGTGCCTTTTGAGGAATGATTCGATTTATCAAAGGCAACCCAAAACAGAATTGCTCTTTCGATTCGGCCGTTTTTCCCCAAATAGTGATTTTCAACGGAAAAGTGTTTAATTTCATCATTGCAGGAACGATTACCCTCATCAGCGTATCATCGGCAAAAACAGGCGTTGTTTTTATTTCTCCAAACCATACAGTATTTTCCGAAACTTTAGAAGCAAAATAATCTCCTTTGATCTCAATAGTATCAAAAGAATATGCCGTCTTTGGAGAAAAATCGCTAATCACAGGAAATTTTCCGCCGTTGCTGATGAAGGATACCGGGTTCCCGTATATTACATACTTTTCAGTCCTGACAAAAGCCTTAATCACATACTCTTTCCCCGGCTCCAAATTATAATCGATAGTTGTTGAGAAATGATCCTCACCTCTGAATGCTCCGAGTGAGATCCTGTAGAAATCATTTTCCATAATTGTAGTTCCTTTATTATAGACAAAGCCATGATCTATAATTTCAAAAGATCCATGCAGAACTACGGATGAAGAGACATGCACCCCTTCATCTGTAATAATTAATTCAGGTGAAGTAAAAACCTCGTGGAATTCGCGTTCTTCATTTTCTTTCTGACAAGATGTCAATGCGATGACTCCAATCAACAAAAACCATAATATCCTCATAATCTATTCTTTGACGGATCAGAAAAACAATCTGGCAAAAAAAGCCAGTGAATTGTCGGGATCAATCCTCCATTGGACAGAAGAAGTTTTTTGGAGCGACATGGAATACGAAAGTCCAACGGAAACAAATTTGCTCAGGGCCGGTATTTTTAGCGACAGCTCACTGTAATGCATGACCTTGGCTCCTGGAGCCGTTTCTATTTCAGTGAAATTTGTTTGAACAACGTTATTCTCAAGCGTCTCAATCTTCATCTTTTTCTCTGTCGGAAAAAGCTTTATTGCTTTTAAACCTGTTCCAAGAGACAGAAGAAATTTTTCCTTCTTCACGAAATCATAAGAAGCAAGGATTGTAATCTCAGGGCGGACCGTCTGGAAAGAAATATCGTAATAATTCGTTCTCCCGTCTGCTTCAGAACTAACAATCAAGTCGTTGACAGAGCTGAACCCGCAATTCATCCCGGAAGAAAAAGATAAACGATTTAAGAATTCAGGGAAGCTAAAAGAAAATCCAATCCCGGTTGACGCGCCGACGGTATTTAAGTCAATAGCTGCGCCATCCGCTGTTCTGAGCGTAAAAACATCGGCTGTTATCCCAGCTGAAGCCATCCACAAATGGTCAACTTCAGTATACAAATTATAATCCTTGTACGGAAGGTTTTTTTCTTCGTGATATTTTATAAAGGGCTTCACCAACGACTTCGAACTATATTTCAGGTTGTTGAAATAGTAATCTATGTCTTGACCAAAAATGAGTATCATCAAACCAATATAGCGATTCTTTGATGTGTTTTTGCCAGCGCCGGTACTTTCCGGTGGATCCAGTTTTACAATCTCGTTTCTGACTGAAACATAATACTGCCTTTTATACTCGAGCAGGCTGAATATTCCCTCAAAAATGCATTTTGCCCAGACGTTTTTCTTTGTATCGGGCAATTTCACACTGAGAAAAAGGCTTTTCCCCGGAATAATGGCAGCCAGGGCATTTTCCGCGTAAAGCTCGTGCCAGAAATCTTCATAGTTTTTCTTAAAGGAAACGATATAATTTCCTCTCTCCATGGAAATTTTCAGATGGACGTTTGTTGTGTCTGTTATCGTAATGAGCTTATCGGGCTCCTGGGCCTGGACATGAGAAAACTCGATAAAGAGCAGCAGACTAAGTAAATACCTAAACATGAGATGGCAATAAGGTCGTGAAACATTTGGTTAATTAAAATTAAAGAATTTTTTTATTTAACCAAACAATTCTTCCTCACTTTTTTAAGTAAGAATGCCTTTCCCTCCCTGATTCGCTTTATTTTGCGTAATAAGCCTCAATTTGTTGAACAAAAATATCTTTCTCCTGCCGCGGAAGCAGGCTCCCGTTAATTGAATTTTTAGCGAGTTGAACCAGGTCAGCCCTGCTCAGCCCCAAAGCCTCAGTTACAGCCAGGTAATTCTCGTTGATATATCCGCCAAAATATGCCGGGTCGTCTGAATTCACAGTGACTAACAACCCGCGATCCATTAGTTGCTTAAGCGGATGTTTCTTCATATCGTCAACCACGCAAAGTGAAATATTTGAAAGCGGGCAAACGGTGAGCGGAATTTGAGTTTTTACCAACACCTCGGCTACTTTGTCATCGTTGATGGAAGCATTCCCGTGATCGATCCGGAAAACCTTGAGCAGATTGAGGGCCTCATCCACATATTCGGCCGGTCCTTCTTCTCCCGCGTGCGCCACAGTAAGGAAGCCTTCTTCACGCGCTTTTGCGAAAACCCGTTCAAACTTGGACGGAGGATTACCCTTCTCGGACGAGTCCAAACCTACAGCGACGATCAGATCTTTATAGTCAAGCGCTTCATTCAACGTTTTAAAGGCAGCTGCTTCGTCCAAATGACGGAGGAAGCACATGATCAGTTTACTGCTGATCCCAAGTTTTTCACGGCCATCCTGCAACGCCCGGTTAATGCCATTGATGACCGTTGCGAACAGAATTCCCCTGTCGGTATGGGTTTGCGGGTCGAAAAAGATCTCGGTATGAACAACCCCCTGTTCCTTCACCTTTGTCAGATAAGCCCAGGTGAGGTCATAAAAGTCCTGCTCCTCCCGCAACACATTTGCTCCTTCGTAATAGATATCAAGGAACTCCTGCAAATTCGAAAAACTGTAAGCCTTCTTCAATTCTTCAACCGATTTATATTTCAGTTGAATATGATTTCGCTGTGCAAGTGCAAAAAGCATCTCAGGTTCAAGAGATCCTTCAATATGAAGGTGCAATTCGGCTTTTGGCAGCCCTTTAATAAAATCAGCAAGAGTTGTGGTGGTCATGATGTTTATTTTTTTATCAAATTTCTGATTTTTCCCTGAACTTACGCAATTCAGGAGAAAAAAAATTACGTTCCCTTTGTTGGCGGCAAGAACGCGTTGGCCTATGACTCTGGCCTGCATCAAAGTGGAAGTTACTTTCATAGGGAGATGGCCACCTGCCATGCCGTAGAAAATTCGCTCTGCTTATATTAAAGAAAAAGCCTATCTTTGCCAATAACAAATGTGGTTTATGTGATTTTTTTCACGAAATTCATATTAAACATGTGAGATATGGAAATCAAACGGCATATTTTACACGAGTTAGTGGCGTGGAAGGGAAAGCCCGGTCGCAAGCCATTGATCCTCCAGGGGGCCAGACAAGTAGGAAAAACATGGCTCCTGAAATATTTTGGGAATAATTACTTTGGGGATGTTGCCTATTTTAATTTTGACCGGCAAAAGGAGTTAAAGCAGTTCTTTGAGACGACGAAAGATCCCAAACGGATACTCGATAACCTGTCCCTCGTACATGGTAAAGCTATTCTGCCCCAATCGACTCTGATCATTTTTGACGAGATCCAGGAGTGCAACGATGCCTTAAACGCGTTGAAATATTTTAGTGAGGAGGCATCTGAGTTTTCCATTGCCGGTGCCGGTTCTTTATTGGGCGTAGCCATGAGCAGGGGAGCCTCATTTCCGGTGGGGAAAGTTGACTTTATTCAAATTCATCCGGTCACGTTCTCTGAATTTTTGCAGGAAGCAGCACCCGAGTTATCCGTTTACCTGGAACAAATAGAAAAGATAGAACCTATTCCTGATCTGTTCTTCAATCAGCTGGCTGAAAAATTAAAAATATATTATTTGACAGGAGGCATGCCTGAAGCTATCGTGGCGTTGCTTGAAAGCAAGGATGTATCCCTTACACAGGAGATACTGCAAAATGTGCTTAATGCATACGCGCTGGACTTTTCGAAGCATGTCGACCGGAAAGATATTCCGAAGATCAGCTATATCTGGCAGTCTTTACCGTCACAATTAGCCAGAGAGAATAAAAAATTTTTGTACCAATCTGTAAAACCCGGAGCCAGGGCAAGGGAGTATGAAGATGCGCTGTTATGGCTGATCAATGCAGGATTAGCCCGCCGGATTTATTGTTCCCTGAAACCCGCATTGCCATTGTCGGCATATGACGATCTCACAGCCTTCAAAATATACCTGCCCGATGTTGGTTTGCTCCGGCGCATGTCACGATTGGATCCTGTCATCATTGCCGAAGGAAACCGGCTGTTCGCAGAATTCAAAGGCGCCTTAACTGAAAATTTTGTATTGGAAGGGTTACTCCAACAATTTGAAGTGACCCCCCGATATTGTAAATCGGGCAATATGGCTGAAGTTGATTTTCTGATCCAACATAAGAACAACATTGTCCCGGTTGAAGTCAAATCGGATGAAAATGTGAGAAGCAAAAGTCTGACCTTCTACCGGAAGGCATTTAACCCCGAACTCAGCATCCGTTTTTCC
>JBDKTZ010000456.1:0-1621 GCA_039679975.1 Prolixibacteraceae bacterium | reverse complement strand
TTTCACCTTTAAAATCCGGGAGGAAGAACCTCGCTTCATAGATACGCTCTTCGCCGGGAAGCAAAGTCACGTAATTATCAGACCAGTAAACCGGAAGTACAGGCAAACCTGTTTGCGGATCGAGAACATCAAAGAAATTAAAAAATGCAATCATTCCGGTGGTGTTTTTCACTTTCAAATGGATCCTGCCAAACTGTTCTTCCTTCAAATACTGATAATCGAAATCAAGCTTTACTTTTGGCAACTGACTCAATGAGGTATAGTCGGCAAACCGCCTTGTTGGCGTATAATAAGGCCATGGCAGTTTTTTGGCAGCTTCATAATCCAGAATATCTTTCTTCTCAGATAACCAGTAAATACTGTTATCCAGTTCCTGATTATTTTTGTCGAATACGTTCAGCGCAAGGAACCAAACCGGGGTAAGATCTTTTAATTCGGGTAGTTTATAAATGAATTTCGAAATATTCGAAGAGATATCTCCCTGCCATTGATCAGTAAAAATCTCTCCGGAGCGGATATCGAAAATTCTGATCTTCACTGTTAATTCATTTACATCCTGTAAATTTTCATTGGCCAGGTATACGTCGTCATAACCATAGCGATAGATCGCGTGAAGCGGATTGCAGGCTTTTCTCACCCCATAAAACGAGCCGTTAGGTTGCAGATAAGTATCATATAACTGCCAGATCAGTTCAGGCCATGCTGAATTCATTTTCCATTGTACCAGTCCTGTACTTTTTGGTTTATGGGCAATAAACGCTTCAAACATCGGACGCATGATCTCGTAGTTATTAACCTGAGCCTTGAATGAAAAGTCTTCAAGGTTGTCGGATGGCCCGTACCGCTGATCAATGGCGGCCCGGTCACGATCAAGGGTCTTGAAAGCATTTCTCCCGGTGTGAAATTCCCAGTAAACGGTGTCGATTGGCCATAAGCTTGATTCGGGAAGCATTTTCCGCAGCGATGCTGCCGGAGGAATTGCTGCACCCGGACAGGTTTCCGTATTAAAGCCGTACGCACCTCCTAAAACCGTATCGGTAAACCAATATTGCGGAGGAGTCCATGCCTAGGGGCCCAGCATTTTCATCCCTGTGGGACCACTGATATCGCTCACCAAAGGTACTTCTGCAACGATGTTATTATTTTCGGTACCAGCCCCGCCCGCAGACGTGATATAGCTCCGCGACGGATCGTACTCGTTAAAAAGCCCGATGTATTTCCGCTCCAGGTCCGGATGCGGAAGTTTATCACTACCCAGCATCCAGACATAAATACTGGGATGGTTTCTCAGCCACAACATCTGGTCTTTCCAGGATTTGGCAAGCAAATCAATATCTTCAGACGTGACAGCTCCACCATATTTTTCATGGGTTGGTTTTAACAGATATTCTTCCCATTCCCAGTGGCAGTTCCAGCCAACCATGACCAGAATACCGTATTCGTCACACAGGTCATACAGGGTTTCATCTTTCCCCCAAAATCCTTCACAGCGAATGCTGTTCAGGTTCATGTGCCGGATGTACCGCAACTGGGCTTCAACCGATTTTTTTGTATCCTGAAGAAGAAGGTCATCGGTCCAGCCCCCGCCTTTCAACAACACAAATTTGCCGTTAATTTCAAA
>JBDKTZ010000440.1:0-24925 GCA_039679975.1 Prolixibacteraceae bacterium | reverse complement strand
TGTATGGAATAGCATGATTTGCCGGATACCGGCTGAACTGGGGATAAATCAGTCACAGCTATTCCATTTGGTAACTAAAAATTAAAATTATCCATAACGAAACGAGGAACAGGTTGCCTCCTCCTGCCAAACACAGGAGGAGGTCTTGTGAGAATGATGCAATCATTCCTATTTCGAGTTGACTTAGGTTAGTAGCCTGGATTCTGTGTCAGGTTTACTTTATCGAGTTCATACTGAGGAATGGGTTGCAGATTGTACTTTTCCGGAAATGTACGCTGTTGATATTCAAATATATGATATATTTTTTTGTTGGAGTTCTTGTCCTTCACAATTCGGATTCCTTTTGCCGGTTTATTAAATTCGGATGTGCCGGTTTTCCATCTGCGGACGTCAAAGAAGCGATGCGTCTCAAAACATAATTCAATGTGGCGTTCATGTCTGATCTTATTTCTTAATTCAACGCCCGATGCATTTACCGGAGGCAGATTAACCCTGTCTCTGACCATATTCAGATAGTTCAGCGCGGTAGGTTCATCGCCGGCTTCAAAGGAAGCTTCAGCATAGTTAAGTAGGATTTCGGCATATCGGATAATAATCCATGGAACGCTAAACGGATATTGTTGTGCTGCAATATCATAGTTTGGGTCCATCGATTTACGGTAAATATAGCTCATATCCGAGCAGTCGCCTTTCATTCCCGGATTTCCGATACTGTTTTTGCCATATACCGTATTGTCAATATTGAAATCTGGATCGAAAGGACTTTTGGTAAAATTATTTGACTGTTCGCAGATCCAAAATTGCACTGTCGAATCTGAAATCCATGAGCTCCCGTCGAACGTAATACTTGCATAAAACCGGGGATCGCGTTTCTTCAATGGATTCCCTTGATTATCAATCTGGTTGTTCTCTCCTATGCCATAGGGATCGGCGGCATCAATGGGATTACTCCAGTTAAAAGGAGTTCCATCGCTCCACTCAAAGGCATCGACAAGATCCTGAGTGGGCATAGTGGTCGACCAGCCATTCGCATATCCATTCCCGTCAGTCCCGCCTCCCAGACCTTCAACAACCTGAAAATAATCAAAATATCCATCCATGTTGACATTGTCATTCAGGCGACACAGAATAATCTCATCGTTTTTATTGCTTAAGAAAAGCTGTTTATAGTTAGGTTCCAATTCATATTGATTGAGATCGATCACGGCTTTGGCAGCTTCTGCCGCAGCTTCCCATTTTGACACACTTCCTTCCGGATTAAACAAAGGCGAGGCTGCATATAAAAGCATTTTCGATTTAATAGCCATTGCAGCACCTTTGGTGAGCCTCCCCCAATCGCTGTCGTTCGCATATTTCTCCGGCAAAAGCAAAATGGCTTCATTAAGATCGTCAATCACCAGATTCACGGTCTCTTCGAATGAACTCCTGCTCTTCTTGAAATCATCGTTCAGGTTAAATGGTTCAGTGACCAGTACAGTCCCTCCGTATCTGGCAGCAAGATCCATATAACTCCATGCCCGTAAGGCATATATCTCTCCGGTCATCCGGTCCTTCATGGCCTGTTCTGCGTTGTTTTTAGCCGGCACCTTTTCAATGTTCGCGAGAAAGTCGTTACAACCCTTAATATAGCCATAATGAAAACTCCAAACGTCTATTCCCGTTGTGAGCGATGGTCCCATTAATCCACGCCAATAATCATTAACGCTATGGTATCCGATACGATGAACCGCCTCGTCTGTGAAAGAACTTAACTGATATGACCTTGTCCATTCATACCATCCTAATTTCGGAAGAACTTTGTATTGACTGTTAACAAATGCTTCGGTAAGATTGAGGTCTTCCCATACCGAAGATTCAGAAAATTTGTCCAGTGGCTTCTTTTCCAAAAGGTCATCAGTGCAAGCAACAACAACAACAAGTACGATGACTAACCAATACGCAACTTTATTTTTCATAATAATAGCTTTGCTTAAAAAGTTATATTCACGCCAACATTATAAACCTTTGTCGCAGGGTAGGAAACCCCGAGTTCATTGGTAATTTCGGGATCGTAATTTTTGATCTTATCAAATAGCAAGAGATTAAATCCGCTCAGATAAATTCTTGCGCCGGTCAATGAAGCCTTGGAAATCCAGCTTTTAGGAAGATTATATGCAAATTCAACAGTTTTCAACCGCAGGAATGAAGCATTTTCGAGCCAAAAATCGGAAGCGAAAGTGTTGTAGCTGTCCGACCGGTGATAATATGCCCTTGGCATGGTCGCATTTTCTGCATTTGCACTCGTCCAGCGGTCAGTATACATCCAAAGGGGAATGTTAATATCTCCGTTCCGGACTGTCGGATTGATATATGTTTTTGCATCGGCTTGCCCCTGCCAAAGCATTGATAAATCAAACGCTTTATAGTGAAAATCCAGGTTTAGTCCATAAGTGATCTTAGGAAGGCTGGAATCATAAAACCTTACCCGGTCGTTATTATCGATTACTTTGTCGTTGTTAACATCAAGGTATTTAATGTCTCCCAATTGGGCGCCCGCCCTTTTTACGGGTGTTGCATCAAATTCTTTTTGCGTATTGAAAATGCCATCGGTTTTGAAGAGCAGCCAGGAGTCGATTGGATGCTCTTCTTTTCGCTGATAGGCCGGTACAAGAGGCGATTCATCCATGTATATGATCTTATTCGAGGTGAACGAGATATTTCCTCTTACTCCATAGGAAAAATCACCCAGTTTTCTGTTATGAGTTAATAGTATTTCGATCCCTTGATTTTGTGCCTTACCGATGTTTTCACTAGGCAAGGTCATTCCTGCATAGGAGGGAACTGAAGCATTCCTGGTAGCCAAAATATTACTTCTCCTGGAAAGAAAATACTCCAGCTCAAAACCAAGAAGCCCTTTCCATAACGAAGCTTCCAGTGCCACATTATAGGATTTTGCAACTTCCCAGGTTATACCTGGATTGGGGGTTCCTGTGAAATGTAAAGTAGAAACAACAGCCGGACTGGCGCCGAATACGTAACTGTCGAAAGTGCCATATAAAGCAGCGGTCGCCATATATTGATAATCACCAACGTTATCACTTCCCATCTGCCCGTATGAAGCTCTTATTTTCAGATTATCGACATAGCCGAACCTTTCTTTCATAAAATCTTCCTCAGATATTCTCCATCCTGCAGATATGCCGGGAAACCATCCAACACGATTGTCTTTTGGAAATTTTAGTGACTCGTCCCTTCTCATAGTCAGGTCCAGCAGGTACTTATCCTTAAAGGAATATCCAAAACGTCCGAAAAAATTCCTGTATGCAAACTCTGATCCAGAACCATCGTTTTTCTGTGTGTTGGCATCACCTGCAAATTGATAAGGAATCTGATCGGAAAGAAAAGTACTTCGCGTAGCCTGTATCCACTCTGTATTGATCGAGTATTGCTCATATGCAGCAAAGGCATTGACGTGATGATCTCCAAATGAGTTGGTGTAGCCAATCCTCCCGTTCAAGGTATATTTATATGAATTGTAGAAATAATCATATAACCCTCTGTTCATAGTCGGATTGGTGTTTTTATTAACATATTCGCCACTGGAACTGTCGTACGCGTACAAATCATAACTTTTTGAAAACTCTTTGGTTCTTGAGTTGGCGTAATCGTATGCGGCTGTGCCTTCGAGGTATAGTCCTTTGGTGATCCATGGAAGTTGCCAGTTGAAACTGGCCTGAGAGTTCAGTGTACTTGTTTGTGTATCTTTTTGTCCCGCTTTTCCTTTCACTCTCTCCACAACATTGCTTTCATATATTGATGCAGGTAGTCTGTTTACATAGAAAATTGGCTTTGTCGGATCTGTTAAAAGCTCTTCGAAAAAGCCAACATCGATATTATTTATATTTCCCGACCCTACAGCCCTGCGGACATCATCCCTTCTCCCGGTCACATCAATGGATATCGTAAAGTTCTTATTCACTTGAGCGTCAATATTTGAACGAACGGTATAGCCATCGAAATCATCAATACCATCTTTGAAAAAAGAGTCTTCGTATAAGTAACGTCCCGAGACATAGTATTTTACCTGATTGTTACCTCCTCGCAGTGAGACCGTGTGCGTAGTTTGAGGAGCTGCAAACTTGAGTAAATAATCTTCCAGGTTATAATTTGGATAAAGGTTTACGTCTGTTCCGGCTTTGAATTTTGCAATCTCTTCGTCAGTCCATGTATATCCGCTTCTTTTAGCTTCAGTGTAATATGTTGCATACTGCCATGATCTGACCATTTCAGGAACCCTCGTCGGTTGAGTTAATCCAAAATCGCCGGTATATTCGATCGTCGGTTTGCCATCTTTTCCTCGTTTGGTAGTGACAAGAATAACGCCGTTTGCCGCGCGCGAGCCATAAATTGCTGCGGACGCATCTTTCAGAACAGATATGCTTTCAATGTCATTTGGATTAAGTTTCTCAAACCCGGAACGATTGGCAATACCGTCGATGATGATCAATGGTCCCCCTCCCTGCCAAGTGCTTTTCCCACGAATATAAATATCTACCGCTTCGGTACCCGGTGCAGATCCCCGGGTGTTTACAACAACTCCCGTCATTCGGCCAGCCAACATCGAAGAGAGATTCGGAGACGGAACTTTTTTCAGATCTCCACCCTGAACGGTTGCAATTGAACCGGTAATAGTCGCTTTCTTTTGGGTTCCGTAACCGATAGCTACGACTTCTTCTAAGCCAATAGATTCCTCCGTCATTTTAATGTGGATCGTTGTTTTACCGGCCGGAATTTCCTGTGTTCTCATGCCCACAAATGAAAAGATCAAAATAGCATCGGAGGGTACATTGGGCAAGGAATAGTTGCCCTGTGCATCGGTAATCGTTCCCTGGGTTGTATTTTTTATCGCCACTGTAACGCCTGGTAGGGGAGAGCCGGCAGAGTCGGTTACCCTCCCGGAAACTGATCTGTTTTGTTGAATGCCGGTGGTAACTGAGTTAGCCGAAATGGCAACTTGCCGCCTGTCAATTTTATACACAACATTTGTTCCTTCGAATAACTTGTCCAGGATTTCGGCGACCGATTTATTTTCAAACTCAACATCGACTTTTTTGTCAACATCAACCGCCTTCGCATTGTAGATAAAATAAAAGTCAGTTCTGTTTTCAATTTGTTCCAATACATTTCGGATGGACGTGTTTTTCAGGTTCAGGCTCAGCCGGGTTTCCTGCGAGTAGGTATTCGCAGCGAAAATCTGGACTACACTGACTACGATAGCAAGCAAGGTAAGTCTCATCGTTTTTAATAATTTCAATTTCCAGATCATGCTGATCACGGAAATCCATGAATGATTGTTTTTTTTCGCTTCGCGCAAATTGTTCACGCTCGACAAAATCTCAAACAAGTTTGGATTTTGTTCTCTCTTAATCGCAATTTTCATAAATTTGTAATGATTTGAAATTTTAGAAATTCAAATTGTATGTGCCAACGGTTTAAGGGACTGGAGCACATAAAAATTCAGAGAAGGAGGTGTTTGCAGCATCTCCTTTTTAGTTTATCAGGTTTATTGTCTCATAGGCTTCCCGGATTAAGTGAATGACTTAAGCTTTTCAGTAAAGCTCTACTTTTATCTTGTTTGTATTGTTCTTCAGTATTTTATATTGAATGTGGCAGGAGAACCGGATGTAATCCAGAACTTCCGCCAGATTTTCATCTTTGAAGGTCGCGTTAAACGCGGGTTCGTAAACCAAGGGATTACCGACGATCATCTCCACATTAAACTTGCGTTCCAGCCTTTTAATGACTTCAGCCATCGGCGTATCTTTGAAAACCAGTAAGCCATCCTTCCAAACCGTAAGATCGGCAACATTTGCTTTTTCTACAGTCATATCTTTTGATGCGATGTGATAACGGGCCATTTCACCCGGGCTTAGTTTATAGCTGAACGATTTGTTTTTTGTATGCAGCAATTCAACGGTTCCCGACTCAAGCGCAACAGTAATTTGATGGTCTTCCGGATAAGCGCTTATGTTGAATTTTGTCCCTAGAACTTTTACCTTCAATTCATCGCAGGTGACAGTTAACGGGATTTTTCTGTTTTTCCGAACATCGAAATAAGCTTCTCCGTTTACAGACAGATCACGGTTGCCGACTGCGTAATCGTTGTTGTAAGTCAATGTGGTGCCGGAATTGAGCCACACGACCGAACTGTCCGGTAAAATGATCTGCGACATTTCTTTGTACCTGGCCACTACCGATGTATATTTCAGTTCCTGTTCAACGGGCAACCTGTTCTGTTTTTTCAGATCGTACAACAAAGACGCAATACCCGAAAGCAGGACAAGAATAGCTGCATATTTCAGAAAGACACCGGTTTTGAACCGGAAAGCAGTACTCTGAAGGCCAACCTTTTTCTGTAGCTTTCTGTAGGAATTTTCTATTTTGTATTCGGACATTTTGCCGGAAGAGGCCAGAAAGGCCTGGACAGTTTTGGCTTTATTGTATATGGTCTCCGATTCAGAATCTTGTTCGAGTTCTGAAAACAGTCCGGCTTTACGTTCAGGTTCAATACAACCTGCAGCAAGTTTGATAATATCGTCGGTATTCTTCATATTTCCTCCCTTACACCAATGATTTGCACGAAACTGAATTTACCCTATATGGAAATTCAAAAAATATTCAAAAAAAGATTTCTATGATGCTTTAAGCAAAAGTTAAGAAAGAAAAATATGGGTTACAAAAGGCAGGTAATCTTTTAGTGCCGATCGGAATAGTTTCAGGCTTCTCGTGATATGTCCCTCTACAGCTTTTGTTGTGATATGGAGTTCTTCGGCAATCTCCCTGTTTTTCATTCCTTCAAACCGGCTTAGCATGAACACCTTCTTACACTGGGGAGGCAGTTCTTCCAGCGTTTTTTCAATGATTTGTTCAATCTCATGAAATACGAGGGCAGAGGTATCGACCGAGTCCAACGCTTTTAAATTTTGAGCCAGTTCCATGCTGTCGGGTGAGCCTGAAACAAAAAGCTTTTGCTTATAACGTTGGTCTCTCAGTCTGTACAGGCAGTTGTTTTTAGCGACTGAATATAAATATGAACTTACATTCAAGTCGTCCCTTAAGGTATGCCTCTTCTCCCAAAAGGTCGCAAACGTATCCTGCACCACATTTTCCGTAAGGTCATCCAGACCGATGAATTCATAAATAAAATAATACAACCTTGGGAAATACTTGTTGTAGATGATTTTGAATGCGACGTCGTCGCTATTCTTTATTTTTTCTATAAGTTGTGTTTCGGTCACGGTCATTGCAAAAGCAACTAATGTGGCAAAACTAACAAAAAAACGGGTCTCGCAGACACCTTTCAAAATGGAATTACAGGCTTCTCCTGAATTTCAGGATGTTTGCCACCTTCTTTTACATGGTTTCATACCGTCTGTTCAATATAAAGTCCCTGTAATGTACCTCGTAAAAGTTTTTCAGCTTCCTGATGATGAAGCAATCAGCTTCAGGATCAAGCGCTAAGTTATTTATCAGGGTAGATTCAAAGTCTTTTGAAATTGAATCAAGAAATTTGATATCAGATGGGAAATTGTTCCCGGTTTCATCTTTTGCCTTGAAACACAATCCGTAAGACATGGCTTTCAATATCAAGTCATGCGGCATCCGGTATTGTATTGCAAGACGTATTGACCCCATGAAACGATCATCGGTGCCAAGTTTACGGGTCAAATCCTGGCCCACCCTATAAATGGTATCCTGCAACGCTTTATTTCTGAACCTGCGAATCAGGTCATCAATATGGCTTTCCAGTTCGGCAGTTGTAAATTCCCCCGGATAAGCAACTCTTAATATTTCAGCGGATTGGAGCATAACAGCCCTTGTAAAAAGCAATATTTCAGGGTCATCGAGAATTTCGTACATGTAAACTGCACCAGGGTGCAAAAAATACCCATAATAAGCAGCAGTAGCATGCCCCAGGTTGTGAATAAACGCTTTACGGTCAACCCAGGCTTTAATATTGTCTTTGGGAGCCAATCCTTTTACCTCGGGAATAGGCGACTTAAATCCTTTCCGGTCAACGATGAGCGTATTATAGGGTTCCGCAAACACAACCAGAGGGTCCTTTTTCAGTTCTGCCTGCGGAATAATCGGGACCATTTTCCCGATACTGGTTTCCACCAGGCCAACCATAGTCTCATCCGGGAATCCGGGAGGAAGATTATTTTTCAGGTGTGCCCTTACAAAATCGGCTGCCGACCTCATGTTTTCGGCCAGAATGATATCAAGCGGAACGCCCGGATTCGCGTCGTTTCGTCTGATCAATCCCGAAGCAATGACAGGGATAATCTTTCCTAGTACATTTTTACCAACTGAAACAGCAAGAATCCCGGCAGTCGAAACAGCTTCTGCAACCTTTTCAGCCTCCAGCGCGGAAATTGCCTGTACGTTGGGAACAACGATTTCATTTTCCTGCTCTCCCTTAAAGACAACCCGGTAACATCCCTGCTGGTTAAGACCTGAAATTATTACAGGATCAACATCGATGAAAACAACCCGGTAACCGCTGCATCCAAAAAGCTGTCCGATAAATGAACGGCCGATTTTACCAGCGCCAAAAATCACAATTTTTTTATGTTCAACTTCTGACCTGTTCAATATACGCATCGTAATAAGATTTTATTTTTGTCTTTTTTTCGTCCTTCTCCTGCTCAAAATAAGTTCCTCCCATATAAAAACAGGCAAATCCGCCTGAAACAATGCCCCAGGAACTTGCCTCCTTAAGATCAGGGTGAAGAACTCCCTGCCCCAGTTGATTGACAATTGACGCGATAACTCCGCCAACAAAGTTATCACCACATCCGGTAGTGTCACCATCTCTGTTTGATTTTAGCTCATCCGTAACTTTTCCTGATACGGGCATTTCTGTTAAAGCAAGCAGTTCAAAAAACTGACCGTTGGAATACACTTTAATATTTTTAGACCCATTGGTGATGATCAGCGCCGGAACCTTTTTCTCACGGAAAAAGCGGATAGCGGCTTCGGTGGTTGCCTGTCCGCTCAATCGCAGCGATTCTTCCTGATCGGTAATCAACAGATCAATGTATTGATAGCTTTCGTCGTTTTCCCCCAAAGGCCATCGTTGCCCGGGGTTTATTTTTTCATTTCGAAAATCGAAAACCGTGTTCACGATTGTCATGCACCCGTTTGATTTAGCCTTTTTCAAAAGCCCGGTTAAATGATCGTGAATTACCGGAACAAGAGCAGTTCCTCCAAAAACAACAATGTCAGAATTGAAAAAATCGTCATCCAGGTCTTCCGGTTTATAATCCCAGGCTGCGCCTATTGAATTGATAAAAATCCGTTCACCGTGACCATGATCAAAGGTCGGATCAGACAGAACCACCGTAGAAGGTGTACTTTTTTCAGTAAGCTGATAATCATGAAGTACAACGGGAGTTTCCTGAAGAGCCGAAATCAGGTATCTTCCGTTTTCATCATTGCCTCCCCGACCATAAAACCGGATTTCACAACTTCCAGGATCGGTTAACTGGGAGGCATGGATCAGTGAAACGACAGAAGGGCCTCCGATATTTTTTTTATCCGGGGTTCTTCCTCCGGTGATTTGCTTTAAAACCAAATCAAAGGAAGAACCTGCAAATTCCGTAAATTCTTCATTAAATACCAGGTGACCGGGTGTTAATCCTCCGTCTCCCCGTCTCTTAGAAATAAAAGGACGAAACGTTTCACTTGAAAAATTAATATCGTTGTAAAGAAGATCTACCAGACAGCAACCCACTCCTGACACTATAATTTTCATAAAAATGCAGATATTAGACTTTTAAACATTCGATATAAGACAGGAAATTTCTATAAAACTGATTTCATTTTTACAGGAATTTTTTGTAATCTGATACCAGCAGGTGAAAGGGCTGTTCGTCTTCTTCAATCACAGGGAATCGTCCAACCGGTTCATAGAAACAGTTGTCAGATGCATCGTCATTGACCGCGCTGACTTCCCCCACCAGTACTTTTCCTTTTCCTGCTTCTCCGTAAAAACGGTGATACATACCTTGCTCCAGGCAGATGCTTTCACCGGGGGTGAGGATAACTTTTCCGCCAGGGCTGACGGTACGGGTGATCCCGTCGGTTTTCAATATTACCGGGGTGGTGTCAAACTGATTGTCAGGCGTGGAATTGTAGAGTTCGATAACCAGGTTTCCACCTCCACGGTTGATGATATCTTCCATCTTCGACCAATGGTAGTGCATCGGCGTTTCCTGGTTCTCTTCCACGATCATGATTTTTTCAGCGTAGGGCTTTTTATCGACACCCAATTTCCCATTGCGAATGGTAAACAGGAAAAGTCCCCGCCTGTAAAAATCACCGGACCCAAAATCGGTTATATCCCAGCCCAGCATATTTTCTGTAATCTCCGAAGCATCCTGCCTGTTGCTTTTCCAGTCTTCCAAACTCCAGTATGCCCAGGGCGGTAAAATAAATTGCTTTTCTGCCATAAATGTTTTGGCATTTTTCAAAATCTGATTGATTTCACTTCGTTTCATAATAAAAAATCTTAATTGGTTAAATTACTCTTGAGATTCTATTTTAATTTATTTTATGTGATATTAAGATTGGCATTATTCCTCATTCAGCTTAAAAGCACTGAATAACAGATAGGCCAGGGCGACCAGCAAAACGGCCATGCCGCCGGTTTGTCCAAACGAATCGGAAGTAATACCCATGATCAGCGGGATAACGGCACCACCGGCAACGCCCATGATCAGGAGACCGGATATTTCGTTAGCGTGATCCGGCATTTTTTTCAATGCGGCAGAGAAAATGATAGAAAATACATTGGCAACGGTAAATCCAAGGATGAATACCATGACCAGAATTCCCCACAGATTTCCGATCAACAACATCATAATCAGAGCGGGAATAGCAACTAACATGCTTACAATAAAGAATTTACGTCCTGATAATTTTACCAGAAGAATGGCACCCATAAATGTCCCGAGTGTTCTGGCCACAAAATACAGACTGGTTCCCAATCCTGCCTTTTCAAGCAAAATGCCACAGCGTTCCATCAGGAATTTAGGAACAGTGGTATTCAGTCCCACATCAACGCCAACCACGAACACAATACCCAGAAAAAGCATGAGAATTGTCTTGTCTTTCAATAAGCCAAATGCGCCGGCAAATGTAGAAGTGTTTTGACTAACCGGTTTTTCGTGAATAGGAGTGAGTAATAGCCACAAGCCTGAGATCACGGTTATGATGGCAAAAACCAGGAAAACCAGTTTCCAGTTTCCCAGTGTGCCGGCAGCTACTCCGGCAATAATTGGTCCGAGAAAGGCTGCAATTGCCTTGATGAACTGCCCCAGGGTCAGGCTACTGGTCAACCGGTCGCCACGGACCACATTGGTGAGCAAAGGGTTTAATGATACCTGGATCATGGTGTTTCCGATACCCAGCATGCCAAAAGCTACCAGTATCATCGGAAAGTTGTAACTCACCAGGGGCAGCAGCATGGCCAGCAGGGTTATACCCATACTCAGAATCACTGTTCGTTTGCGCCCCAGTTTGTTCATTATTATACCTGTGGGGACTGAAAGTACGGCAAACCAAAGAAACAAGGTCATAGGCAACATATTGGCCAACGTGTCACTCAACCCGAAATCCTGTTTCACATAGTTGGTTGCAATGCCAACCAGATCAACCAATCCCATGATGAAAAATCCGAACAGAACAGGTAGTACTTTTTTGAATGAAGATTGATTATTCATCTTTTAATATCTGTTTAGGTTAGTTATTTGCTGTTCGATAAAATCATTAAGTCTTTCTTCCCACTTATTAGTTCAATCGTTAAATCAAAATTTCGGGTTTCTCCTGGTTCCAGATATTCCGGAACTTCATTGTTGCGTGGATCTGTCCGGCCTCCGACAAAGCAATTGCAAGGTTCCAGTCCCATCACATACTCGCCTTCGCCCATTTGCTTCCATTGGGTAAAATTGAATAGCTGATTTTTATTGAAATGAATGGATACCGCCAATTCAAGTTTTTCATTGATTAAAGCCACATGGGTATTCCCGTTTTGTCCAGCTCTTAGCTCGTGATAAAAGACCTGTTCTGAATAATCCGGCGTTGGTTGATGGCACTGATTATAAGTCAGTTTTCCTTTTTCGGCTTCTGAATCCCGTGGTATCAGTTTTACGGTAGGAGTCACTAAAACAGCATCTTCATCAAGCAACGGATATCCCAAGTTAAAATGGAATAAAAGCATCAGTACTTCTCTTTTGAACCCCAGGTTCTCTATTGAATTCTGAATGGTGATCCTGTTCTCACCGTATTTGCAGGTGATCTTTCTGGAGAGCAATAAATTTTCCCCGAAAACCCGGGCTTCCCGCATTTTACCCGTAATGGTTAAAACCGGAACATCATCGATCCATTCCGTTTTTGCACAAACTTCTTCTGCCGGGGTATTTGAAATGCGTCCGTGCATGCTGAAAATTTCACCGTTCTGTTCGCAGGGAGAACCGACATTTCGTAGTCCGCAGGTAGTCAGAAACCCGGCAGTAAAACTGCGCAGAAAGCCTGGTCCTTCTTCATTGTAATATTCCGGAGCAACGATGCCTGTTTTACTGATATAACTGCAATTGGTTCCTTTGAACGATAACCCGGCAATATCAAGACAACGATCCTGTAAAACTGTAAATTCCAGGCCGGAGCCGTTACAGACATCAAAAGCGCGGACTCCGTTGGCCCGCCCCTGGGTCATCATATATGGTTTTATGCCGAATAGTTGGTTGTAATCCCCCGTGTATCGGAGCATATCTTGTTTTGAAATATTCACGTTATTCATTTTGCTTTTTAATTTTAATTCCGATAGTAGCAATTTCATGCGGTTTCAATGTCACCTGCAATTTTCCGTTACTCAAAACCGGTTTGTCCGCAATGTCAAGCGGATATTCTATCAGGTTGAGCCTGCCGGCAACACCATTGCCAAGCGCCGGCATATTGATTGTTGCTGTTGTCGCTTTTCCTTCTGTTTCATAAACCCGAATGATGAACTGGTCACCATCTTCCGACAGTTTTACTCCTGATAACATTACATTTGCCGGGTTTATTGAAAGGAAAGAGGCTTCTTCCGGACGTGTGGCTTGTTGCCTGCCGATAGACAATGAAGGCGGTTCAGCGGCGTAAACGGGAATATTGAAATCTTCTCCTTCAGCCCAGACTTCACTTGAAAGGCTGCCTGCGTGCGGATAAAGTGCATAACGGATATTGAATTTACCCATATTCGGATAAATATCCGGAGATCCGGCAGAACGCATCAAGGTGAGACGCAGGTCTCCGTTTTTATAGGAATGCCCGTATTTTGAGGTGTTCAGTAAGGCAATGCCTGTTGTCCCATCGCTGAGGTCAACCCATTTCTGAGCCGGTACCTCCTGTCCGTCGTTCAGTTCGCGTCCGTGTTCGGCGCTGCCGTTATGTTCGCCAAAACTGTGTGGCTGCGTTCTGTCGGCTGCGAAGAAAGGCGTATGGCAGAGGAAACGCGCATTGTCCATTGCTAACGGGAAGATTGCGCGTAGCATTGGGGCGTCGGTGGAATCGCTGCCGGTCTCGAGCCAGTGCGTTTCCACATCATATTCGATGCGCGGATGAGAACGGTAGAGATAGGTGCGGATGATGAAACGTGATCTGCCCCAAGTCCTGACCGTTTCGATGCAGGCCCGGACGGGTCCGTTTTCGACCACTCTTACGCTTTTCACATCGGTTACAAATTCTTCTTTTTGAATCTTATTGAGCCACCATGATTTCATTTCACCATGTTTGTCTTCAAGATAAATCTTTAATTTGTTCAACTCCTCGCCATTACGAACATATTCCTTACCGGTGCGCTTGTCGAGCAGACTCACGATACCTCCTGTGCTCATATCGAATTTCACTTTGTAGTAATCCGTTTCAAAAGTATTATCATTAAAAGGGATAGCATTATTGAACTCGCCGGTCTTAGTGACATCAACATAAAATGTACGGTATCCGCAAGCAGGCATGTCGTTCACAACGAAGCGGATTTTCGATTCCCAAAGTGGCGGCGTCTTTTTTGACCATACAATTTGGGCGGGATATGCTGTCCCTTTGCTGTCGCGAACAAGTACGGTCGCCACTTTTCCCTGTCCCTTGTCTATGGGACGGATATCTGCAGAATTGTAATAATTAGCCCAGTGGTTAGGTTCGATTGATGTGGGACGATCATAGGAATAAACGGTGGCTTCTACAATTTTTTTATTTGCAACCGCTTGTTGGTTGAATGCAACAACAGGTTGTCCCATTCCCGGTTTGAACCTTACCTCGTCTGCTAATCTGTTGAAAGCAGCATTGCGAAGAGCTTCCGATTTCCACTGCACGTCCATATATCGGGCATGGGCTTCTTTGTTGGCTTCATATATGGCAGACCCGGGAAGTATATCATGAAACTCGTTGAAGGTGACAGTTTGCCACAAACTGCGAAAGTCGTCAGCCGGATATTTGTCTCCCTGCAGCCAGCGCAGGCTGTTTAATAATTCGGCGCTGTAAAGCAAGTTTTCAGAATTACGGTTGCCTTCCTTCGTGTCGTGGACAGTGGTGTAACATCCTTCAAAAATGAATTGCATTTCTCCCCGGTGTGTTGGACGGCCATCCATTTCATGTTCCATCTGTTTAAAAAAGTGTTCAGCCGTGGAGAACCTGAATGCAGGCTGTTCTTTTGTTTTCTCTAACTCGTGCGCTTTCATGATATCTGCACGTGCAGGGCCGCCACCGTGGTCGCCTTCACCAACCGGCTGAAACAACAAATGTTTCCCCGGTGCAAAAACTGCAAATTCGTCCTTCAGTTTATCGTGTACCGTGCCATTGTAGTTTTCGTTGGTGTAACACAGCATTTTCGTCGAATCGGGGCCAACCCACCAGTACGCCCCCTGGAAAGGACTGCAACGCATGTGATAGAAGTAATTCATACCCGCCAGGTTAAGCAGCTGCGGAAGTTGGGCCGTATGTCCGAAGTTATCAGGTAACCACCCTACCCGAGCCATACGACCAAAACGATTTTGGAAAAAACGTTGGGAGAGGAGGAATGAACGGCATAGCGCCTCTCCGGACGAAAGATTGGTATCTCCTTCTGTCCACATACCGCCGACTGGTTCCAGACGTCCTTCGGCAACATACTTTCTGACCAATTCAAAAGCCTTTGGATCTGTCTGTTCCACAAATTGATAAACGGCTGCCTGGCTTTGCAGCATCGTATAGTCGGGAAATTCATCCATGAAGGCTACGGCCTGCCTGAGGTTGTCCTGGGCCATTTTTCGGGTTTCCGATGTTTTCCACAGCCAGTTCATGTCCATGTGGGCATGACCAATGAGATAAATAGTGTCTCTCGCAGCGTTTGTTTTCGCCGCAATACTTTTGTTTCTTGGCTGGGTGGCATACACGTTCATGCCGACAAATACAATAATCAAAAATAAAATCGTCGGTTTCATTTTTCAATTCATTTATAATTTGTTTTCCATATTCTGCTTACTTCCGAAGCGGGAGGTTTAAGGTACCCTTCAAAATCAACGATTGATGTATTGATAAGACTGGGGTAGCAAAGAACAGGTTTCATCGTCCGATATTCAATTTACGAAATTTCGGATTGTTTTAAAAAACATATAAAGTTGAAGAGATGATCATTCATAAGTTCCGGGTTTAGGTATTAATAATTACTTGGCAAATAATACTTCATAAATAAGAGCCTGATTCTACAGCAATAAACTCAATATCCGATATTTATATAATTTGATACGATCTCACGTTACTTCTTGCTTTATCATGTCAAAATAATTATATTTCTTTCAAAAAAACAAAACTAAATCGTTTTAAATTTTTAATTTCTAAATCTTGCGGTCAAAACAGCTAATTCAATTACGGAAAAGTTTTAATATATTTTATCTAATAGATTGTTGTTAAATATATTACATATATTATTTCCATTCGTACTTCCGGAAATAAAATTGTTTGATTCATAGTAGACACATCAGGCAAAAGGAAGAACAATTTCAATAAATAATACCCATGTCAAAAAACTAAATAAAATGAATATAGAAGAAACAGTAATTAACATGGCATCTATGTCGCATATAACCAGATTATTACATGCATAATCTTATTGTAAGTTAGAGGCTAGGAGAAGATAATTATATGCTGAAACGTTTTAGATCGCCGTTTTGAGAAAACTTACCGGCGCTGATGTGTATGCAGCAATTAAATAAATGCTATCTTCACAAAAAATCTAATACAAACATACCCGAAGTTGCCCGGTATCTGTACATACCCTATTAGTCGTGTCAAATGGGCGGCTCACAGTAACTTATTGATAAATGAAAAAGACATCTTTAAAGGATATTGCGAAGCATTTGGGAGTATCACCTGCATTGGTATCTATGGTTATAAATCATCGTGGCGATGAAAAAGGAATAAATTCTGAGACCCAAAAAAAAGTCTGGGATTTGGTAAAAAAACTAAATTATAAACCAAATTATGCAGCAAGAAGCCTGCGACTTGGAAACTCAAAAATAATTGGATTAATTATCGCAGATATTTCAAATGTTTTTTATTCAGTGATTGCAAAAAGCATTGAGGATAAAGCTTCCGAAAATGGATACAGCATCATATTCATGAGCTCTGAGGAAGATCCTAAGAAAGAAGATGAAATAATCAAGATGCTCATAGACAGGGGAGTCGATGGTCTGATTCTGTCAACTTGTTTTAGCGACCGGGATCAGATACGAAAACTCAGAGACAGTAACATACCTTTTGTTTTAATAGACAGATATGTACCTGGCGTAAAAACCAATTATGTGCTTGCCGAAAATTACCAGGGTGCATTTGACATGACAAGACATTTACTATCTCTCGGTTATACAAAAATTGCACTGCTTTATGTTACCCCCTCTCATTTAACGACAATGAAGCACCGGATTTTGGGATATCAGGATGCCTTACGTAAAAATGGTCATCCTGTTAAAAATAAATTGATCAAGGAGATACCATATGATAATATAAGAAAAAACATGGAGACAGCATTAAAGGATTTAATCCTTACAGAAAAAGTTCAATCTATTTTTTTTCTGAATAACAAACTAACAATTGCGGGACTGGAAACACTAAAACGATTAAATATAAGAGTTCCGCAAGATGTTTCAATCGTGTCTTTTGACGATATCGAACTCTTTAAGTTCTCGTATCCGACAATCACTTCTGTTTCACAGCCTAAAGAAGAAATCGGGAAGTTGGCTTTTGAGATTCTTTTAAATCAGATTAACGATCGTAATGCAGATAAACAGCAGATCACTCTGCCTGTAAAACTTAATATCAGAGAATCTTGCGGCAGTTCCATGCAGAATTTATTTAGGGTTTGGGGCTGAGTGCCTTGTTTTATTTTTCTGAATGTTTTCTGTAAGATCATCCGGAATGAGACAAAACTAAATAAAAAAACAAGCCTCGCAGATGGCGAGTTAAAAAGAGCATGACCGTTATGACGACCATGCTTTTTTAAATGGGATTTTCAGGCGCAGATCGGGGAACTGCAGATTTTACTTTTCCTTAAATGAATCGGGATAGGTAACGAAAAACTCCGGCTGGTATCCGTTTAAAGCAGTCCAGATATCTTTGTCCCGGTTGCACTCATAAAGTCTAAGTATCCAGGTATCAAACCTGCGTGCACCTTCGTACAGTTCAATGACACGTGCGCCCCGACCGATATCACCATAACACTGCCGCCCGCTTGCTTGTCCGTAAACCAGGCATATATTATGCAGACATCCGATGTAGTTGTTGTTATGGTCATGCCCGGCAAATATGGCCATCACATCTTTACATTCGAGCATGGCCGTGTATAGCCCTGAATTCAGGTCGGGCGAACAAACCCGTTCTTTCTGAATGCCAATGGTACTGCTTTTTCCCAGCACTTCCTTATACTCGGGAAGTGGAATATGAAAGAAGGCGAAAGCCGGCAATGGATTTCCTCCGTTTTGTCTGGTGAATTTTGCACTTTGATCCCGATACCATTTAATCTGGCTGAAATCGATCCATTCATAGCTACCCAGGTCGCCTTCCGGATGAAAGCCCATTTGTGAGTCGAAGCAGTAGATTAACGCTTCCGTTTCAGTTGACGACGGCGATTTTATTTCCAGGAAGTAATTGCCTTGTCCCAAAACATCTTCAGGCCCTCTTTGTGTCAGGTTGAAGGGTAATCCGACAATCGCCTCCATGATTTCGTCCTTATTGGTATCGTATTTTGACTCTGCGTCATGGTTTCCCAGCATGGCGGCCCAGGGAACTTTAGCATCAATAAGGACTTGCGATAACTTCAACCAGGCTTTCACCGTATTTTTTGAACATACTACATCTCCCGTGAGTACTACCAGATCGGGGTTTTCCCTGTCAATGACCTTCTTCATCAATACAAGGGCGCTGTCAGACCGGTAGGAATCGTATTGGAAGTGAATATCAGTGAATTGTACAATTTTGAATTTCCCATTCGAATTGAATTTCAGCACAGGCTTTGTGTTTTTCTCTGCGGGAAAGGCGCTCGCGGAGAAGATAAGCAGGAGAAGAAAAAGAATATGTTTTTGCATCGTCTATGTTTTTGTTGATAATTTCTGTTAGTCTCATTGTATATACGTATTACCGGAGCAGCGCTGCAGCACACCAAAGCAGGGGAGCATGCCCGTGCAGGTCACCGACAATTCGTTTCCGGTCCAGATAATACTGACGGCTGTTAAAAATATTGGTACCTTCGCAAACTTCGGTCAGCTCATCATTTTGATTCAGGTAGCCCGTTACGGTAATCCAGGCTTTGCGGGCAGCAGCCCCGTATTCCTTTTTATCGAGCCAGCCATTTTTGACCCCGGTAATCATGGCATAAGTGAACATGGCAGTACCGGACGATTCAAACCATGCTTCCTGATCATCAATAATTTGCCGCCACATCCCTTCCGGAGCCTGGTACTTCAGCAAGGTTGCCATCATTTTGTGATAGCCTTTCATGATCCGGTCTTTATTGGGGTTGTCTTTGGGTAAAGACCGGAGTAACTCGGCCATACCGACAGCCATCCACCCGTTTCCCCTGCCCCAGCAGAAAGGTGTTTCGGGCGAATGATGGAACAATCCGTTTCTTAGTTGGATTTTATCGAGATAAAAGACCATTTCTTTTGCTGCACGATCAATATACTTCCGGTCGCCGGTGGCGCGGTATGCCTGTACCTGAACGGCTGTGATCATAAACATGTCGTCGATCCAGATACGGGTTTGCCAGGAGTAACCCTGATCGGCCCATGCTTTCTCTTCCGGTTTGGCGTTTTCAGGAAGGTTCCACTGGGTATCGGCATAATACAGACCCAAATCGAGGTATTTTTGTTGCTTGGTCTGTATATACAGCTCGAGCGGCACCGATCCGAAAACGTTGTGGTCGACATGATTTGCTTTTGGCTGAAGATGTTTCTCGGTACTGAATAAAGGAGTAAAACGTCTTTCCAGTTGATCGCGCAAATCATCATCTTTTGTGACTTTCGAGAACCATAAGCCTCCCAGCCAGGTACATACATCGGGATAGGTAACCAGTACCGGCGGCGTTTCGGGGTGCGTGTTCCCGTAATAAGTATGAGGGGTATTGATAAATTTAACAACGATCCTTTTCCCGATTTCCGCGGGCGATTTGCCTTCAGGCCAGTGTTTCAGATCATAGGCAGATTGTGCATGGACGATCGTCACGCCCAGTAGAAATAAAACAATGAAAAACGATACTTTTTTCATACGTAAATAATTTGTTTTTTAATTGCCGTATGGAACTTCCATGTTGCCGAAAATTATTATCATATCTTCGGGCGTTGTGGAGCAACATGTTCGTTTCATAATCACAGGTTATTATTGAATTTGGTTGTTTGAAAAAGATTTTTATTTCGCAGGGGTTTGAAGTTTCTGATAATAAACGGACGGATATCCGCCTCCCATGTTGCGGGACAGCCACAGTCGGTAATCGCGAAGTTCATCAGGAGAATGATAAACTTTATCAACAGGTTGTGTTGCTGTAACGACAACAACTTCAGGCATTCCGCTTTCCCCTTGTTTGGTCAGGACCAGTTCGTCCCGAAAATCGCCGTAAAGATCAGCGACCATTAAAAGCGAACTTTGGGGGATTTTATTGGGTTCAATGTCCGGTATTTCAACCACATTTTTACCATTGAATTTGCCAATTTTATGCCCGTTGTCATAGAGGAGTTCCCTTGCGGGACTCCCATCCCATTCGACAGGTTTATACAAGGGGAACGGCTCGGCAAGTATATTTCCGGTTGCTGAAAACAATACCAGTTTGATATCACCATGGCCGGCACGGCTCGCGAGGCATTCTATTCCCGGAGAGCCTTCCCATATATCACTGGCATAGCCAATGTGCCCGTGTGTCCATCGCGGATCATTTTCCCTGTTTGTTTTCCATATGATCTCTCCTGAATTGGCGTCAACCATATAGGCGCCGGCATGGGCGTTTGCTTCAACCACGTAATATACTTCCAAGCCGGGTCTGTCAGGGAGGAAATCGTGGATCGAAACAATGTCAGGATGCTGCCGGTATATTGACCAGCGCATGGTCCCATCAGGGTTTAAACAGGTAGTTCCGTCAAAAACCTCCTGTTTGCCATCATTATTTACATCGGCAATTTCAATGGTATGGGCGCCGCTGCCGTTAGTTTCGGCAAAACTGTCGTATTGCCAGAGTTTATGAAGTTTTGCATCAAAAGCCACAAATACTTCATTTTCGTAAAGTCCCGTCTGCGTGATCACCGACGGATGGATCCCATCCAGATAGGCAATGGAAAGATGAATACGGGTAGATGACCGTTGAAAATCAGTGGCCATATCCGGCCATAGGGCTTTGTGTTTCAGGCTTCCGGTCATCCCGTCCAAAACTGCTACAAAAACCGAATCGCCCAATTGAATCCGGGTAATCACTTCGGCTTTTCCGTCGTCGTCCATATCCCACACATTAAAGGGTGCATTGTTAGCGCTCCCGTAACAATGATCATGATAGCAAATATTTTTCCGCCACAAGGAACGTCCGTACGATGAAAATGCTTCCATCTGAACAGGAACGCCCGGATCCTGGGTCATTTCATAATTTCCGTTTCCAAGCCGGATGACACAGTCCATCGTTCCGTCACCGTCGAGGTCGCCAAAGACAGGGACAACCGCACCGGGTTTGCAAACGGGTTTAAACGTGACAACGACTGAATTCTCTGTTTCTCCCGCTGTGATCCCTGCCCATTCCGAACGCCGGCCTTCCTTTCCGTTAGGATTGACCGGACGAATGTAATAGTGGTATCGCTTTCCTGAAATGAGACCACTATCCCGAAAAGTTGAATTGTTTTCAATGGGTTTCGCGTTGATCAGAAATCCCGCATGGTTCCGGGAATCAGAACGGTATACGTTAAACCGGGTCGCTTTGGTGTCATTTTCCGAAAAGGCCCAGCTGATAAAAATCTGTCCGTTTCCGCATGAAGCAGCACACAGCTTCCGGGACTGGGTACGCCAGTCGGCACCTTCAGGTTGCCTCACCGGACGAAATCCCAGGTCGGGATGACGAACCGCTGACGATAATTCCGATTGATTGCCGCAACGCAGGTATTCCTTTCCTCTTGCCCATGATCCCCCCATCCGGCTACCTTCCAGCGAAGGCACATCAGTGATCCGGTACTTAAAAGGAGTGACTGCCGGGTCAAGCAGGTTTACCGTCAGATGCCATACATTCCCGGCCATGTTGTATAAGCCATAGCCATTGGCTTTATTTGAACGGGCCGGTTGCAGGTAATCCTGCCAGTGGTCGAACCGGCGGTTTACTTTCTGATCGAAATTGACCTTTCCCTCCGGATCGTCATCTCCCCACGGGTATTTTTTGTCCTTTAAACCACCCCTCGAGGCATATTCAAACTCGACGGTAGTTGGGAGCCTGTAAACCCGGCCATCAAGTTTGGAGAGCCATTTCAAATACGCATCAACATCTGTCCGGTTCACAAAGATGACCGGGTAGTCTTCTTTTCCTTTGGGAATTTGTCCGCCGACCCAGTGTAACGGCAACCGATACCCGGTAGCATCTGTAAATCGCTTGTATTCGGCATTGGTCACCGCATGGTCAAGCATTTCAAAATCCTCTACCCTCACTTCGCGTCTGATCGAATCGGTCAGAATATCCCCGCTCCGGAATACTCCTCCCTTGATAAAGACAAAGCCTTTTAAACCGGTTTCGCCGGCAATTCCGGAGATATGGCTTACAAACAGAAGGATGAATAAGAAAGTAGTATATTTCATGGTTTAGCTGCTTACAGATTAGTTACTGTTATTTTTTCCTGATTTCTACCTGGTTAATGCCGTTTCTGTTGATAATCAAAATATTGTCTGTTCCCCGGAAATGACCGAAACTCCAGTATCTTTTGCCAAGAAGTTTGCCTTTCGAATAGACTTCAGGGACAAAAGTGAGTTTGATCCGCTCTGTTCCTGAGTTGTTAAAAGTGGTATAAGAAACACTCCCGGCGGAATAAGTAACCCTGGTGATTATTGATGAAGAATAAAAAATATGATCCTCTCCGGGAGGAAGCATATCCGGCATTTCGGCCATGCCGTCAAGAATATGGGGTAAATAGTCCCAGTACGAATCAGAAAACCAGGGTTCAATATATTCAATCCCGGTATAGTTGATGGCCTGCTGGTTCTTCGAATACTGGTTGTATGCCGAATAAGTTGCCAGTGCAAATGAGGCACGGGCTTCTTCACGCACCTTTTCGTCCGGACAAACGCCGTACCACTTGCCAACGACAGAAGCATAACGTGCGGTATGACTGCTCATCTCCTTAAAACACCCGTCCTGTTCCTTGATACTGGTTGCGCCGAATCGCTTTACCTGGCCAAACCGGTTTTCAACCCAATGGATCAATGCGGGAATATGGGTTTTATAATCAGGATCAATTTCAGGATGGTTCAGGATGTACCGCGCAGTTTCCATTGGATTTTGCTGGTTCAGGTTGGTATAATCGGACGATACGTCTTCATAGTATCCTGACCACAAATTATTCTTCATCGGATAATCGAGTATCCATTTCCAAAGCAGATTGTGTTTACTTTGGAGTTCTCTTTTATCAAGCGAAGAGGTTCCTTCTTCCAAAAGTTCATCGAATAGTTGAAGAGGAAGGATCATGTTTGAACAATAAGGGTCCAATACCTGACCGGTTTTCAGATTAACCATAAACGGGATAGGCGATTGTTTTTCGTTGCCTGGCTCAACATGGGCCAGAATGGTTTTGGCTATCCTTTCGGCTTTCTCAAAATAGTGTTTTTCCCCGGTAAACCGATAGTAATCCAAGTAGCCCAGGGCAACCATACAAATTTTGTCTACCCCGCTCCATTCGTCGGTATATTCTCCGTCCGGGGTATCGTCTTGTGTTCTGGGCACATCAGCCCATGCCCAATCTGACGGTGTATGATAACAGGCAACCCTTTGAATGAGCTTCCTGACCGGGGCAAGAGCGGCGGTGTCGCCGGAATAGGCATAATATTTTTTGAAAGTTTCCATTCCCCAGTAAACATTGCTGCCGGGATTATTCTGTTTGTAACAGAACGAACCGTCCTTGTATAACTTTGAAGTAACCAGATAAAGCGGGTCATCACCAAATTTGGTTTTCCGGGCGGGACAGTTTTCCAGATAGTTCATGCTCCAGCGAAGCACATGATCGTATTCCGTCCAGGGCTGAAGCTTCCCGTCTTTCAGTACCACTTCATGATCCATGATTTTTTCTGTGTGTTGGGCAATTCCCTGAATCAATGGGAGAATTAATACCGCAATAAAAACAACTTTTTTCATTCTTCTCTGTCGGTTCGGTTGAGTTTAATAATAGTTTGCTTCCTTGCAGCCAGACGGTTTTTCGTACCTTCTGACATACGATTTGGCTAAGCATGTTAAATGCTTAGCCAAATATATATCAAATCAGGCATTAATACCCCGGATTCTGAGTAAGTAATGGGTTCGTATCAAGTTCAGTTTGAGGGATGGGCAGGAGCCGATGCCTGACGTCTGTATCGGTTTTTACACCCCATTGGTCTTCCCATTTTCCAAACCGGATCAGGTCGTTTCGACGCCATCCTTCGAAACACAATTCCCGGGCACGTTCATCAATCAGCCCATTAAGATCGATCGATGTAAACTGAGACGCTTTTGCTCGCGTGCGGACCATGTTTACCAAAGATAAAGCAGTGTGCCCCATTGTCGGGCTTGCCCCGCGCAGGATAGCCTCCGCTTTCATGAGCAAAATATCAGCATACCGCAATACCGGGATGTCATTGCTTTGATCACGGCTGGGGGAGGTATTGTCGGGATAGAATTTATTGCAACGATAGCCTTGTGCCCATCCCAGGTAGTCATCTCCGGTATCAAATTTCTCGAGGTTACGGAATTCGACTGTTTTGGTGAATTCCAATTGATAGGTCACTTTCCCGTTTGGATCACTCCCGCTATAGCGCACATCATACCCTTTGTTTGTCGTGGTATACATGATGGGTGTTCCATCGGCAAGATATTGTTTACCGGTCAGCCATATTTGTTGCCGGACATCGGTATTGTCGATTGTAAATTTGTCATAAAACTCAGGCCACGTCCTGATACAGCCCGAAGGCGTGAAAGGTAATCCGTATTTAGTGCGGAGAAGCTTATGCAGCCAGTAACGGGCCGGATAGTTCAGTTTAATATTGTTCCCGTCATAAATCGCAGGGAAGAGGATATCTTTAAACTTAGGTCCGTTGTCAGGATAAAATTCTTTGAGATAGTCGGCATCCAAATCAATCGTTTTGTTGGTTTGCGCTTCGTTAATCACGGCATCACAAGCAG
>JBDKTZ010000397.1:0-4069 GCA_039679975.1 Prolixibacteraceae bacterium | reverse complement strand
CGGTAGCTCCTTAAAAAGTCTATCGGTGACATATCTGTCAAGCCTTTAATTTTACGGTAGAATCCGCTTCTGCTGAAACCAAGATCCCGTGCAATGTCATCAATATTCAGATCAGCGTTAGGCAGCTCCTCTTCCAGTTTTTGCATCAGTTTCTGCATCAGTTTTTGATCATGCGGAGCGAGCTGAACAGACGGTTGCTCTTCCTCGTTTTTTTGCGGGATAGAATAATATTGACGTAATCTGTCACGATTCATGAACAGGTTTTTGATCGTCAGCAAAAGGAAGTCAACATGAAAAGGTTTGCAAATATAGGCATCTGCTCCTTGCTCAAGCCCTTCCAGCTGGTCTTTCATTGTACTTTTTGCCGTAAGCAGGATGACGGGAATATGGCTGAATTGCGGATGTTGCTTCACCCGGGCACAGAGCTCATAACCGGAAAGACCCGGCATCAGAACATCGCTTAAGATCAGATCAGGCGATTCCTTTTCAGTTAATGTCCAGGCTTGTGTTCCGTTCAAAGCTTCGATGACCTCATACTGACTTTCCAACAGGTTCCTGATAAAATTCATCAGTTCAACATGATCTTCTGCTACCAGGATCGTATAAGGATGTTTTTGTTGAACATCTGGATTTTGTACGGTGGTTTCCTGATTGTCGTCCGTAATCTCAAGCACTTCTTTTTTTTCGCTCTCAGAATAGATATCTCCCTCCGGTAAAATAAATGAAAATACCATTCCTCCCTTTTCTCCTGCCCTTGCCTTGATCTTTCCATGATGTGTTTCCACCAGCCGTTTAGTATAATGCAATCCTATTCCGCTGCCGCCATAGTCTGGCTTTTTACCTGACGGACCTTCAATCTGACGGTAGCGTACAAATAGTTCGTTGAACTTTTCAGCAGGTACGCCGGGGCCGCTATCGGATATGGCGATCTCTAAATAAGAACTGTTTTGTACCTGTTGATAGTCGTCGTTTGCTTCCACGATGCTCAGCTCATTCGTAACTACTTTTACAGTCCCTTTCGGCGGTGTATATTTTAGCGCATTAGACAACAAATTGTGGAGGATCTTCTCCAGCATATCCGTATCCACCCAAAGAGAAAATTCGGGTATATGCGGAGCAAATTCAAGCGTGACCTGCTTTTCCATTGCCGGATATAGAAAAACATCCTGAACATTCCTAATAAATTGAATGACATCGGTTTGTTGCACCTTTAAGTTCATCATTCCGCTTTCCATTTTTCGAAAGTCGAGCAACTGATTGATCAGTCGTAACATACTCTGAACATTCCGTGATATGGTATTTAGCAGATGCAAGCTGACACTGTCAAGTGTTTTAAGCATCATAAGCTGTTCCAGGGGTGCCGAAATCAGAGTCAGTGGAGTTCGCAGCTCATGGGAGATATTCGTGAAGAAATTCATTTTCATTTCAGCTATTTCTTTTTCTCTTTCACGTTCACTATGTTCGATTTTCTGCATTTGCCGACGCACTTTTTTCTTCAGGCCCAGCCGGAACAGAAAATAGATAATGGTGACGAAAACCATTATATAAAACACCCGGGCTTTCCACGAAAGCCATGGCGCTGGCTTTACATGGATCTGCAGGGTGACGGGAGAAAAACTTTCCTGACCCTCTCCATTGATCGCTTTCACCTTGAAAATATAATCTCCCGGAACTAAATTAGAATAAGTCGCCCTCCTGTAATTTCCCACAAAATTCCAGCCTTCATCAAGACCTTCCAACTTATAGGCATAAGTTAACTTTTGGGGAGCCATAAAATCAATTCCGGTATAATCGATCGATATGGTTGTTTGCCGGTGATTAAGCACAATTTGTTTTGTAAACTGAATACTTTTGGTTAGCGTTGAACCATGAAGCGGTATTACGCTTTTGTTCGAAATCTTCAAATCAGACAAATTTAGCTTAGGAGGATATTTGGCAGGTAAAATCGCCATTGGGTTAAAAAACGTGAGCCCGTGATTCCCTGTGAAAAAAATACGCCCATCGGTGTGTTTCAACCCGGCTTTTTCGTGATACTGATCGCCTAAAGTGCCATCACTGCTGAAATAATTAACGAAGGTCGTATCTGCTGTCCGTAATTTGGAGATACCGTTAGAGGTACTCATCCACATATCTCCATGTTCGTCTTCTTCAAAACACAGCACATCATTGCTCGGTAATCCGTCATCCCGATTGTAAGCAGAATAATTCTGTACTGAATGAAAGTAAAGAAGGCCATTCCCGTAGCTTCCCATCCACATCCGCTTTTGCGAATCTTCATACAGGCTTACGCAGTATTTGGCAGCCACGGGCTCTCTTTCAGTAAAGAAGGAGAAACGAACAGGGACCGTTTCATTCGGCTTCAGCCGGAAAATCCCTACACCATAGGAAGAAAAAAGCACATCACCCGACTTCCGTGTACAAATGTCGGTGATGTTCGCAACGTAAACGAGTTCCGGATTCAACCCGGGATCGTTACTGTCTATACGGTACAAGCCAAATAGGGACCCAATCCACAGGTTCCCGGACAAATCTTCACGCATCGTCCCGACCCTCTTCAATCCCTTCCTCAAAATAATGTGAATCCTGCCGTCAGTTGAGGTTCGGGCAACTATTAACTGATCGGTCAAACCAATCCAAATTCTGTCGTGCGAGTCAATAAAAAGAGATTCAATCAAATAATCGTCCCCGACAAAAATATCCGAATTCTGCTGATTGAATATGGTGAGTTTTCCCGACTTTGTGTAATGATAAAGGCCATTGTAGCGGGTGCTGATCCAAATATCACCAGCCTTGTCTTCTACTACGCGTGTTACAAATTTGCCTTTAAGAACATCGCTCAAATAGCGATCAGCATTAAAATAATCCAGATTGCTGTTCCAAATTCCAAATCCCTTATCGAAAGAGCCAACCCAAATATTATCGTTTTGATCAACGTAGCATGAAAGCAATTGATTCGAGTTAACCATCCGTAATTGGAGCGGCTCATTGTGCGACAGCTCCTGTGAAAGAATGTCATACAGGAAAAAGCCTTGCGACGCAGTTCCAATCATTAATTTTAGGGGGCTTATTTCCTTAATGAAGTTGATCCGGGTTTTATTCAGGTCGACGTTTTTACATAGCGCTTCCGGTGGATCTTTAAACGTTCTTAGAACCGGATCGAAAACTACAATGCCTGAATTTGTGCCGAGCCACCAGATTCCCTGAGGGTTACTGTACATACAGGTTACACTTCGGCTATCGGGCAACGTAAAGTAGTCCCATGAACTATTGTTTTTCATGACAGCCAGGCCTCTGTCTTCATCGAGTCCTATCCATAATTTTTGCGAGTTGTCTTCCCAAAACAGGTTAACGAGATGATTACTGCCTAATGCCTGCATATCGATTTGCCGGTGAATCGTATCAACGATCGCAGGACCGTACTGAGTAGCTACCCAGATTTGCTTTTTATGGTCCTCAAAAAAAGAACACACATAGAATGTTTTGCCGGTCGTCGCGTGGTAACGCTCAAAATTGTTGAGTTTAAAATTGTAGCAATTCACCCCCGTTGATGTTCCAACCCACAACCGATGTGAAGAGTCCAAAAACAGAGAGAGAACAATATCATTATCGATTGAGGTTGTGTCCAAAGGATGATGAAAATATTGAAGAAATTCGTACCCGTTATACCGGTTTAAACCACGGGAGGTAGCGATCCACATGTATCCCATTGAATCCTGACAAAATGACTTCACGTTCAGATTGGATATATGACTGGCCACATCGGGATAGCCGGATAAATCTTTCTGATGTGAAGGTTCGGCTTCGGGACTTTGGCAACAAAACGTGAAGAGCAGTATGAACGCAAAAATAGCAGGCATTTATTCTTTTTTGTGGCAGAATGCTAAAGTACGAAAATCCTGATTCCGATGTTTTCACCGATGTTGATTTGAGCAGAAAGTGCATCTTTTTGGTCAAATAGTATAGAAAGGATCAATTTGGTCAGATAGTATAAATCTTTGAGACAAAAGAGTACACAGGGATTCCGTATAGAACCCTATTATTGTGGTCGGTTTAATAATATAGGGTTAGA
>JBDKTZ010000542.1:0-3035 GCA_039679975.1 Prolixibacteraceae bacterium | reverse complement strand
CAAAGTTCCCGTCAATCTGGAACGGCGGGTGATTGTCGAACAGGTTCGGCAGGGTCGATTTCCGGAAGAGTTCCGTCAGGTTTTCGTAAGCTTTGTCGCCGTTCTGTAAGCGTGCATACATGTTCACAATCCAGGCGCGGCTCCATCCGGTATGACCGCCTCCGTAAGACAACCTGCGTTCGATGGTGGCCTGGGCGGCCTTAAATAACTCCGGACTCTCCGGGGTGAACTGTGCCAGCGGATACAGGCCCAGCAAATGCGACATGTGCCGGTGTCCGGGTTCGGGCTCATCATAGTCTTTGATCCATTCCCGGATCACTCCTTTTGAATTGACCACGACGGGAGGAAGGCGCTTTTCAGTTTCAGCCAGGCGGGCGGCAAATTCCTGGTCCGTGCCCAGTATCTCACTGGCCCGGATACAATAATCAAAAAGCTCCCTGATAATTTCCGTGTCGATGGTGGCCGCGTAAGTGAGTGACGAAACCTCTCCGGTTTCCTGGTCCCTGAAGCTCTTTTCGGGCGAATGCGAGGGATTGGTCACCAGGTAACCTTCCGGCGATTCGACCAGGAAGTCCAGAACAAATTCGGCGGCTCCTTTCATCAGCGGGTAGGCCTTTTCCCTCAGGAATGTGGTATCGGATGTAAACAAAAAATGCTCATACACCGGAAAAGTCATCCAGGGGCCGTTCAGCGGAGTGATCCCCCATACCCCGTCGGCAACTCCCGTGCGGCCAAAGGGGTCCGTAAGGTGATGGACCAGCCAGCCCTTGGCGCCATACATTTCCTTCGCTGTTACCGAAGCCGGAACGGCCAGCCGTTCCATAAAGGAAGTCAGTATTTCGGAGGTTTCAGTCAAGTTGCAAACCTCCGCCGGCCAGTAATTCATCTGCAAATTGATATTGGTATGAAAGTCTGCATTCCAGGGTGCTGCATACAGATCGTTCCAGATTCCCTGCAAATTGGCCGGCAGCACACCGGGCTTCCGCGATGAGCTCATCAGCAGATAGCGCCCGTACTGGAAATACAGCGGGATCAGTCCGTTGTCCTGCCCCCCTTCCTTTAACCGTTCCAACCGTTCGTCGGTCGGGAATTGAGTCATGGTGTCTTCTCCCAGCGAAAAATCGACCCGGGCAAAGACGCTCCGGTATTCCTGTTCATGCAGTTCTTTCAGCTGACTGTAATTATTTTGGGTCGCCTCGGCCAGTATATCCAGACATTTTTGATACGGGGCGGCCGACGGATCGAGGTCCATCTTCTCCGCGTCATAGTCTGTGGCCCCGGTCAGGATCACCACGATCTTTTTGCCCGCTTTGATCCTAAAGCCGGCAGTGGTGTCAGTTGAGAATGGCTCCACGGAATTGTCATTACCGAGAACCTTCATTACCGCGGCATACCGCATATGCTTACCTCCTGGCCCTTCCAACGGGGAATCCATGTCGATGATCTGTCCGCTGAAACCCACCAAACCGTTTTCATTCCGGTAAAGATTCTCATACGGCAGGTCTGTTCCCCGTTTCCCGCTCCTTTTCCGGGTTTTCTCGTAAACCGGATCATATTCCCGGCAGAGGGTGATTTCAGAACTTACAGGTTGTTCTGCCGTCAGGCTCACAACCAGCACATCCTGGGGAGCCGAAGCAAAAACCTCCTGAATAACCCTGTTTCCATTGATGGTATATTCGGTTCTGGCCACTCCCGTGTTTAAATCGAGCGAACGCCTGTAGGCTGTTGGTATGCCGGAATGATCAAAGTTGATGAATAAATCGCCAAGGGGCTGGTACGATCTTACCCGCGGAGGTGTACCCAGCATGTACCTGTTCGAAAGTTCCTCCGCTTTGCGGTAATCTCCCCTGAAAATCGCCTCGCGGCTTTCAGGAAGGTGAGCCAGGGATTCGGGATTGTTATTATGTATTTTCGAACCGGCCCAGACACTTTCTTCATTTAGCTGGATCCGTTCGTTTTTGTAATCGCCAAATACCATCCCTCCCAAACGTCCGTTCCCGACCGGAAGCGCCTCCACCCAGGTGGAAGCCGGTTGCTTGTACCACAACTCCGGATTAGTGTTCCCTGGTTCAGGGCGGGTACAGCCCGAAAAGAGCCAAACGGCCAGACAAAATGTAATTATTTTCTTCATCATATGTTGGTTTAGTTGGATTATTCCAAGGGTCACCGCCATAACGAAGCCTGGCGGATTCTTTATGCGGTTCATCCTGTACTGTTCTGTCCCATTCCTCAAAAGTAAGAAAAAGAATAATAAATTTCATTTTGCTTTTGATTTTTTTACTCCGGGAAAGAACACTAAAAATCGATAACTTGACGAAGAGGTGTAGTTTCAGGAGGTTGTCGCCACATTAAAGACGTGGGAACAACTAGCTATCCGACTGGAAATTTCAAAAATCGAAATGAATCTGTTTCATTACAGGTTTGCGAATATTCGACATACCTGGATGATCTTCCTAAATGTTAAAACGGGAACACCATTTTTCAGGTGTCCCCTAATCCACTTTAACTTTTTAATATGTCGCCATACGGACTTCGTGACTGACGGGTAAGCAAAACTTTCACAGAGTCATCGACATCGGAAATGGTCTCGCTCACCGGATCCCATTTCAGGCTGCTTCTGCCTGAACGCACCAAAATGTTGCACAAATGACTGATGGTATCGGACCTGACCGCCGACTCAATGGGGCTGACTACCGGTGTGTTGTTTTTGATGGCATCCAGAAAATTTCCCGAGTGATTATTGCTGACCGGTAAACGGGTATCATTTTCCGCAAACGTGTGTTTGAGAATTTGAGGGTCGCTGGCCTGAACGTCATCCCGATTTACACTTACCCAACCGTTTGTACCAAAGAAAGTCGTTCCGTGACTGGCAAAGCTGCGGTATTTTTCAATATATCCCTTACCCAGTTCGGTGGTAAAAAAGTGCATTTCAACGCCGTTCCCGTATTTGGCATAAATATCCCAGGAATTCATGGTATCAAATAAGTTTCCAGCTTCAAAGAAACTTCCCGTACCCTTATATTCAACAGGTCCCG
>JBDKTZ010000052.1:0-25456 GCA_039679975.1 Prolixibacteraceae bacterium | reverse complement strand
ACAGCACGACTCCAACTTTGGATTTTGGCGAGTTTCATGTGGTAATTCATAAAATATTAAGCACATGAAGTTACTTGAGCGTGTCATTAAAAACGCACAGAATGATCAGAAACGCATTGTTTTACCTGAAGGAACTGAACCGCGGACCTTACGGGCCACTGAGATTATCCTGAAAGAAAGTATAGCGCGGATCACCTTACTTGGAAATCCGGTTGAAATCATGAAGGCGGCTGAGGAATGCGGTGTCAACGTGAATGGAGCTGTTCTGGTGGATCCGAAAACCGATGATCGCCGTGCGGCATATGCCGATTTGATGGTAGAGATGAGGAAATCAAAAGGGTTGACGTATGCTGAGGCCTTGGAAATGTTGAATGACCCATTGGTTTTTGCATGCATCATGATCAAAAACGGAGATGCTGACGGGGAAATCGCCGGCGCTATTAATGCTACCGGTGATGTTTTAAGGCCTGCATTTCAGTTTGTGAAAACACGACCTGGTGTGAGTGTTGTTTCGGGAGCTTTTTTCATGTTTGTCAATGATCCTCGTTTTGGTCATAACGGTATTTTGGTTTTTGCCGATTGTGCGGTCATGCCCGATCCGGATGAAAAACAGTTGGCGGAGATTGCGGTAACCACAGCCAGAACAGCTAAAGCTTTGGTTGGTCTGGAACCCCGGGTAGCTATGCTTAGTTTTTCAACAAAGGGAAGTGCCCGCCACCCGCTTGTCGATAAAGTGGTCAATGCGCTGAAGATTGCCAGGGAACTGGATCCGCAACTGAAGATCGACGGGGAATTGCAATTGGATGCTGCATTGATGCCTGATGTGGCCAGACTAAAAGCTCCCGGGAGTGAAGTGGCAGGAAGAGCAAATGTGTTGGTATTTCCGGGACTGGAAGCAGCAAATATAGGATATAAGCTGGTTCAGCGATTGGCGGGGGCCGAAGCAATTGGTCCTGTTCTGCAGGGAATGGCTGCCCCTATCAATGATTTGTCGCGGGGATGTTCGGTCAGCGATATTGTGAATATGGTTGCAATTACTTCAAACCAGGCGGCTGCACTTTTTGATTAAAAAATTAAAGATATGGCGAGTGATATCATATATGAATCGATCGAAGAATTTGGTCTGATCAGAAAAGATAAATCCAAAACCTTGTTCTCAAAAATTGGCATTGTCGGTTGCGGTTTGGTAGGGCAAAACATCGCCCGCGTAGCCAGTACTTATGGAATTGAAGTTGTTTTCATCGAGGTCAGTGAAGAGAAGATTAAGGAAGCCTATGTAAATTTAGGGAAGGTACTGGATCATCGTATCGAGCACTGGGGATTGACTTCGAGTGAAAAAAGGTCAATTCTTTCCCGTATCAAGGGATCAATGAATTATTCTGATCTTGCCGGTTGCGATTTTGTTATTGAAGCAATCCGGGCAGTAGACCGTGGCGCCAAGCTTAAGGAAAGAAAGGAAATTTTTAAAAAAATAGAAGAAGTGGTTGATCAGGATTGTATCATCGCCACTAATTCAACAACAATCGTGATCACCGAACTTTCGTCCGAGCTGGTACATAAGGAACGCTGTGTCAGCCTGCATTTCTTTGTATCATCTCCTGAAGCCCGGGTGATTGAAGTTGTTAAAGGTTTATATACTTCAGAGGATGCTTATGAAAAGGTCTGCAAGTTTGTGAACATGATTAACCGAAAGATCATTCCTGTGGCAGAATCGGCAGGCCTGGTCAGTATCCGTCTGTTTGTTGTACTCCTAAATGAGGCCTGTGAAGAAATGATGGAGGGTGTTTCATCGATCGAAGATATCGATGAAACTATGCGTATCGGTCTGGGCATGCGTATGGGACCCTTTGAGGTGGCTGATATCATGGGACTGGATAAAGTTGTTCTGTGGATGGAAAATATATACAGTGAATTCGGAGATGTGCGTTATAAGCCTTCTCCGTATATTAAACGTCTTGTGCGGGCCAAACAATTTGGTGTGTCTTCAGGAAAGGGTTTTTACAGTTACGATGAAGAAGGCGATAAACAATTAACTGGTAGTACTAACAGATTGTAAAACAAAAAAAATGAAGATTCTTGTACTTAACTGCGGCAGCAGTTCCATCAAATATCAACTTTTCAGTATGGAAGACCGGAAGGTCATTGCCAAAGGCGGGATTGAAAAGTTGGGATTGAAAGGTTCTTTCCTGAAACACAAACATGAAGACGGGCGTCAGATTGTTTTTGAAGGTGAAATTCTTGATCATAAAAGCGGGATCGAATATATATTGGGCGTACTCACCAGTGAAAAATATGGTTGCCTTAAGAACATGGATGAAATAGATGCCGTGGGACACCGGGTGGTACATGGAGGTGAGTTTTTTAGTTCCAGTGAGTTTATCACTGACGATGTCATCGACGCATTGGTTAAATGTACCAATCTGGCTCCTTTGCATAATCCGCCTAATCTGAAAGGGATCGAAGCAATGGAAGAACTGATCCCCGGGATTCCTCAGGTGGGTGTTTTTGATACAGCTTTTCATCAGACGATGGAGCCAGTGGCCTACATGTATGGAATTCCTTACGTCTTGTATAAAAAGTATGGTATACGACGTTATGGTTTCCACGGAACCAGTCACCGTTATGTAACTGCAAGGGCCTGCGAGATCCTGAAACGGGAATACGCAGGTCAAAAAATCATTTCTTGTCATTTGGGAAATGGTGCTTCAATCGCTGCTGTACAAAATGGTCGTTCTGTCGATACCAGCATGGGCTTCACTCCACTGGAAGGGTTAATTATGGGAACAAGATGCGGTGATTTGGATGTGGGGGCTGTGACCTATATTATGGAAAAAGAAGCTATCGGTCTCAAATCAGCTAATGTGCTCTTTAATAAACATAGCGGAATGCTTGGGCTCACCGGCATTTCATCGGATATGCGGGAAATAGAGGTGGCAGCAGGAGAGGGGAATGACAGAGCGAAACTAGCCCTGGATATTTATAATTATAAAATTAAAAAGTACATTGGCTCCTATATCGCGGCCATGGGTGGCCTCGATATTCTGATCTTTACCGGAGGTATTGGAGAAAATGGCGATGAAAACCGCTATGAGATCTCAAAGAACATGGAGTTTCTCGGTATCAGGATTGATGAAAATAAGAATAAAGGTTTACGGGGGAGGGAACAGGTTATCAGTACGGATGATTCGTCTGTCACTGTAATTGTCATCCCCACCGATGAGGAGTTGATGATCGCATTGGATACCGAGAAGATTGTATCCGAAAGAAAATCACAGGCCTGATTGTTTAAGTTAAGTCATTCATTTTTTCGTGAAATTTGTTTAGCTTTAATAAGTTGTTTAAAGTGATCAGCCATTTTCCTAAAGATAAAATTGAATGATTTTTAAAATTGAGGATATTCTTATTCGGGCAAAGATGATGCCGGAACGAAGAATGGTACTGGTGAACGGCGTGGACCTTCATAGCCTGGAAGCTGCCCGGCAGGCATCGGCGATGAAGCTGGTCAAGGTGGTTATCACCGGTTCTGTCAAAGCGATTAAGTCGGTTTGCGGGGAAAACGGGATCGATGATTCTTGTTTTGAAATTATCCCTGCCGAAGATGAGGAACAGGCTGCTCAGGAAGCAGCCAGGCTTGCGGGCAGAGGTGAGGCTGATCTGTTGATGAAGGGACTGATCAGTTCGGATAAATACATGCGGGTTTTACTGAACAAAGAGTATGGATTGCTCTCTCCGGGAAGCGTGTTGAGCCACGTCGCCGTGATTGAAAATGAAAATTATCACAAGCTTTTGATCGCCAGTGATGTGGCAGTTATTCCTTATCCTGATCTCAGTCAAAAGGCTGCGATGATCAAATCCCTTATCCGAACAGGAAGGGCATTGGGGATAGAAATTCCCAAAATAGCACTGATTGCTCCTTCCGAACAGGTGTTGCCGGTATTGCCTGCTACGACCGACGCTGCCCTGCTTGTTAAGATGGCCCGGAACGGACAGTTCCCGGGCGGAATAATTGATGGTCCAATGGCACTGGATGTGGCGGTTGATAAGGAATCTGCCATGATCAAGAATATCCGCTCACCGGTTGCAGGAGATGCTGATTGCTTGCTGTTCCCCAATATCGACGCCGGAAATGTCTTTTATAAAATGAACACGAAACTGTGTAATTCCAGACAGGCGGCCATCGTTGCCGGAGCAAGGGTGCCTGTGGTACTTTCTTCCAGGGGAGACAGTACGGAGACCAAATTAAATTCGATTGCTTTAGCATCATTATTGAGTTATCAGAGCCAATGAAGGTACTCTATGAAAATATCCACAGGTGAAATCCGCATACTGGCCATTAATCCCGGATCTACTTCCACCAAGTTCGCCGTTTATTTTAATGACCAATGCAAGTTGTCAAAGACGATCCGTCATTCATTGGAAGATCTTTCATTCTATCAAACGATCTATCATCAGTTTGACTTTCGTAAAGGTCTGATCATTGAGGCACTGGTCGATGAAGGGATTGATGTGGACAGCATTAAGTACATTATTGGCCGGGGCGGATTGACCTATCCGGTTGAATCCGGGGTCTACCTGATCAATCACCTGATGCTGGAACATGCGCGCGAAGGGGTATATGGTCAGCATGCGAGTAATCTCGGGCCTATGATGGCCGATTATATCGCCAACCAGATTCCGGGAGCCAAAGCCTATATCGCTGATCCTGTCGTTACCGATGAACTTCAGGATGTGGCCCGTATTACCGGACATCCGGCTTTTACAAAGCGGTCTGTCTTTCATGCACTGAACCAAAAAGCAATGGCACGCGAATATGCCAGGCGGCAGGGAGTAACGTATGAAAGCCTTCGTTTAATCGTCGTGCATTTGGGGGGAGGTATCTCTGTGGGAGCCCACCTGTATGGTAGAGTAGTAGACGTAAACAACGCGCTGGATGGCGATGGGCCTTTTAGTCCGGAAAGGAGTGGTTCCCTGCCGGTAGGACAGGTCATTGATCTGTGTTTTGAAGGACATTTATCCAGGGAAGAAATCAGGCGAATGGTTGTCGGTGAAGGTGGATATGTGGCTTATCTGGGAACCAATAATGCGATGGAGGTGGAGAAACGTGCTCGGGAAGGTGACTCCAAAGCCCGGTTTATTCAGGAAGCGCTTGGTTACCAGGTCGCAAAACTCATTGGTGAAATGGCCATTGTCCTTGATGGGCGGGTGGATGCCATCCTGATCACAGGTGGAATGGCCCATAACAAAGACCTGACCGGTTATCTTCAACGAAAAACTTCTTTCATTGCTGATTTACACATTTTTGCAGGTGAGGATGAACTCGCAGCACTGGCAATGAATGTTTTGATGGTCGCCCGCGGAGAACAGCAGGCAAAAGTCTATACCCCAAAGCAACCTTGATGTTTTGCAGAATGAAGGGATAATGAATAATCTGACTTATTTGTATCTTGCAATCTGTTGCAGGTTATTTGGATTTGTGTTTCATCACACTTTAAAAATTGATTTTTTATGAAAACGATACTTTTAGCTGTTTTTTTTATGGCCTCATTCGCTGTCTATTCCCAGAGACCGGGTATAATTTATGAAGAAGAGAAAATACCGCAGTACACGCTGCCTGAAATATTAGTTGCCCAAAACGGCAGAAAAATCAGAAATCTGAAGCAATGGGAGAAAATCCGTAAACCGGAAATCCTTCATTTGTTTCAGCAGGAAGTCTTTGGTAAAGTTCCGGGGAAACTTGAAATTTCAGAAGTGGTTGTTCATGAAAATGATGGTGAAGCATTAGGGGGACTGGCTGTCCGCAAACAACTGGATCTCATTTTCAGAAGAAACAACCAGGAAATATCAATAGGCCTTCTGATTTATCTTCCGAAAGCTGATGAAAAGGTGCCGGTTTTCCTGGGGTATAATTTTATGGGTAACCATACTATTATAAATGATCCGGATATCCGGTTGTCACAATCCTGGATTCATGATAATCCGTCTCTGGGAGTGATTCATAATCAGATTACTGAACAGTCTCGGGGAGTACAGGATAATCGCTGGAATGTCGAAGAGATCATTAAAGCTGGTTATGGACTGGCCACTGTGTACTACGGCGATATTGATCCTGATAAAAATGATTTTTTGGACGGTATCCATCCTTTATTTTATAATTCCGGCCAGGAAAACCCGGCTTCCGATGAATGGGGAGCAATCGCAGCATGGAGCTGGGGGTTATCCCGGGTGATGGACTATCTGGAAAAAGATGAACAGGTCAATGCCAGGCAGGTTATTGTTATCGGACACTCAAGACTTGGAAAGACCGCGATTTGGGCTGCGGCTTCAGACCCTCGGTTTGCGGCCTGTATTTCAAATGACTCGGGCTGCATGGGAGCTGCCCTGTCTAAAAGGATATTCGGAGAAACTGTTGGGGTGATCAATTCGTCATTTCCCCACTGGTTTTGCGGCAATTTTAAAAAGTATAGCGGCAGGGAAGATGAGCTTCCCGTCGATCAGCATATGTTGCTGGCTACCATCGCACCGCGCCCGCTATATGTTGCAAGCGCAACTGAAGATTTGTGGGCCGATCCTAAAGGTGAGTTCCTTTCTGCCTGGCTGGCTTCGGAAGTTTATTCGCTTTACGGACTGAAAGGATTAACGGTCAATGATATGCCCAAACCTGATTCTCCGGTTAAGGGTGTAGTGAGTTATCATATCCGGACAGGGAAACATGATATTACCGGCTATGATTGGAAACAATACATTCGTTTTGCCGATGAGCAGGTGAGAAAAGTCATGAGTAAAAAGTAACGAGTCGGGAAAACAGAAGTTCGTTTACCTGTCGCAGCAGAAAATTTTGTTGCGTGCTACAAAGAGTTTTCCCTTTGTAATACTTATTCTTTTTTAGACCAAATATGTATTATAGAGGGAAGTTTATTTTAGCTTATTCTGTAATTGTCTTAATGCGAAGTATTTAGTATGGTGGCCCCCGATAGTATATGTAATTATGTGTTTTAAAGCATTATTATATATATAGATTATTGGATATTTTTGAAACGAATATGCAAACATCCAATAACCAAGGCGAGTTAAGATGAAACGGTCCATAATTGTACTAATAGGTGTTGTCATTATAGCTTTGATTCTGACTAATTTGTTACATCATGAAGTCTACTTCAACCTCAAGCTGGAGAAGCTCAAGCAAGAGTATTCTTTAAAGCCAATTCCCTCAGTTGATCATAGTAAATTTCAGATCCTTCAGCAGGAATTTAGATCGCCACAGGATGTTACCGCGGCCTGTATTTCGTGTCATACCGAACGGCATAAGGAAATAATGAGTTCATCCCACTGGAATTGGGAACGGATTTCATACGTGGAAGGCAGGGGAGTAACAGCCGCAGGAAAACATAATGTGATCAATAATTTTTGTATAGGCGCTCAAACCAATGAGCAGTCGTGTGCCAAATGTCATATTGGCTTTGGAATGACCAACGATCACTTTGACTTTAACAATGCCCGCAATGTTGACTGTATGGTTTGTCATGATAACAGTGACGAATATATAAAGGGGACATCGATGGCCGGCTATCCTGATCGTTCAGTCAATCTTTCCAAAGTAGCACAAAGCGTCGGACAGCCCACCAGGTTCAACTGCGGCAGTTGTCATTTCAATGGAGGAGGAGGAAATAATGTAAAACATGGTGACCTGGAGCAAGCATTACTGTCCGGTCCGCGGGATGTCGATGTGCACATGGCTGTGAACGGAATGAATATGACCTGCACCGCCTGCCACACTGCCGAAAATCATCAGATCCTCGGGAAATTATATTCTGTTTCATCCGACAATACCCATCGGGTAACCTGTGAACAGTGTCATACCGGTACTCCTCATTTTGATCCTATATTGAACCGGCACAATTCAAAAGTTGCCTGCCAAACCTGTCACATCCCGGAATATGCAAAGGTTAACGCTACAAAGATGGAGTGGAATTGGTCGGAGGCGGGAAAGCTGCAGGATGGAAAGCCATACCAAACAGAAGATGAAATGGGTAATCATAACTACATGTCTATCAAAGGATCGTTTAAGTGGGAAAAAAATGTTAAACCGGATTATATCTGGTTTAACGGAACTGCCGATCATTACATCCTGGGCGATACGATTCGGTCCGTGCCGGTAGTCATCAATCCGTTGTTTGGTTCTCCTGATGACGGAGAGTCCAGGATTATCCCCGTGAAAATTCACAGGGGTGACCAGATTTACGATAAAAAATATAAAACGCTGATTCAACCGAAACTTTACGGAAAGGAAAAAGGAGACAGTGCTTTTTGGCAGGATCTGGACTGGCATAAAGCTTCTGCAGCAGGTATGAAACAGGTAGGGCTGCCGTACAGCGGTGATTACGGCTTTGTGGAGACGGTCATGTATTGGCCGGTAAACCACATGGTAGCGCCAAAAGATCAGGCTGTTTCCTGTGCCGGGTGTCATACCCGTGATGCTGACGGTCGTCTGGCTAATCTGGCCGGATTTTACATGCCGGGCAGGGACTATAATAAAGTACTTGACCTGCTGGGTATGACTGTAATATGGCTTTCATTGGGTGTAGTTTTGGTGCATGCCCTGGTCAGGATCGTTGTGGCCCGGAAGAAGCAGTAAGTTATGACTCGGGAGTATCAATACTCCGGATATGGACCGGAACAGGGAGACCGGACAACGGACGAATTTCATCTGAGTTCATCTTCTGTTATCCCGTTTCCTTTTTAATTTTTTCAATTTGACAGGTTTAGAAATTTGGTCGCTATGAAACGAGTTTATATTTATAAAGGTTTTGAACGTTTTTGGCACTGGACACAGGCCACGTTGATCCTTTTTCTGGCCGTTACCGGCTTTGAAGTACACGGATCCCTGCAGGTCTTTGGCTTTGAACAGGCAGCGCGTTTTCACAGGCTGGCTTCCTGGGGACTGATCATTCTGATCGTTTTTGCTATCTTTTGGCATTTTGTAACGGGAGAATGGAAACAGTATATCCCGACTCAAAGGAAATTAAAGGATCAGTTCAGATACTATATCTACGGTATGTTCAGAGGAGACAAGCACCCCACGAAAAAATCGGAACTCAGCAAGATGAATCCTCTCCAGCGGTTGGTTTATCTTGGGTTTAAGCTGGTTTTAATTCCGCTGATTGTGATCTCGGGAATTCTTTATATGCTTCACAAGACCATCGATCAGAATGATATTGTGATTGTGGAGAACATTCCCCTTGGGACGCTCGCGTTCTTGCACACGCTGGGAGCATTTCTGCTCGTGATCTTCTTGATTGTCCACGTGTACATGACGACAACCGGACAAACACCGGTGTCGAATATCAGCGCAATGGTAACAGGATATGAAGAACTGGAAGAGGAAGGAGAACCGGAAACCGGAGAACGGATCCCGGAATCCGGTATTTCAATTACGAATTAAAAATCATAACGATGAAACCAAAACCATACATGAATCCCTACCTGGCCGGGTTTTTACTCGGTTTGACTTTACTGATTACCATATATATAACGGGGAGGGGGCTGGGAGCAAGCGGGGCTGTTAAGAGCCTTGTCGTATCTGGTGTTCAACAGGTAGCTCCGGTTCATACCGAAAAGGTTGCTTATTACAAGGATTATGTGGCTTCGCACCCTCATGGGCCAATGAGTGACTGGCTGATTTTTGAAGTACTGGGTGTTATCATCGGGGCTTTTTTCTCGGGCATCATTTCGAACAGAATTGGATTTAAATTTGAAAAAGGCCCATTGGCAACCAATGCGGTACGTGTGATCGGTGCTGTGATTGGCGGTTTCCTCTTTGGCTTTGGTTCACAGCTTGGAAGGGGATGTACCAGCGGATCGGCGCTTAGCGGAATGGGAGTCATGTCGTTTGGCGGGATCGTAACGATGATGGCTATTTTTGGCGGGGCTTATGCCCTGGCCTGGTTTTTTAGAAAACTCTGGTTAAAGTAAATGTTATGGGACCACTGGTACCTTATATGATATCGGGCGAGTTTAATCTGATTCTTGCTGTGATCATCGGCTTCTTCTTCGGCTTTATCCTGGAACAGGCCGGATTTTCAACGACCAGGAAGTTGGTCGGTCTTTTTTACGGCTATGATTTTACTGTATTACGGGTCTTTTTCACGGCAGGCATTACTGCCATGATCGGTGTTTTGCTGCTGGGGCATTATGACCTGCTTGATCTCAGTCTGATCTATGTGAATCCCACGTTTTTGCGGTCTGCAATTGTTGGAGGGCTTATCATGGGAGCCGGGTTTATAATCGGCGGATTTTGTCCGGGAACCAGCGTTTGCGCCGCAGCAATCGGAAAGATTGATGCAATGATTTTTGTATGTGGGTCGGTTATTGGAGTTTTTGCTTTTGCCGAAAGTTTCCCGTTGATTGAAAAGTTCTATCTGTCTGACGCAATGGGATCAGTTCGGATCAATGATGTGCTGGGGATCTCTATGCCCTTGTTCGCCTTTCTTTTGACTGCAATTGCTGTGGGGGCCTTTTTTATTACCTGGAAGATCGAGCAGAAAGTGAATAAAACTACCGGTGAACTGTCAAAAGCATGGAAATCACGTTACGCGATCGCATCAGTCATACCCTTTTTCATTATAGGCGTTGTTGCGTTTTTGCCAGGCCGGCAGGATATCATCCGATATCAGATTGCCCAGGCTCAGCGTCAAAAGAAATGCGTTTTCTATGAAATTGCCGCCGATAAACTGGCGGACGAAATTGTCCACCATTACTACCAATTGCATGTGATCGATGTGCGTACGCCCGAAGAATTTGAAAAATTCCATTTACCGATGGCTATCAATATCCCTTTTGAGGAGATTACTCATCGCAAATGGGAGAATATATTCAAGCAAAATGTCAGGACCAATGTATTTTATGCCGATAACGACACCCTGGTGAGGATGTCCTGTTTGAAAGCAAAATTTGTCGGGCACTCCAGAAATCTGATCTTAACGGAGTCGGTTCATGAATTCAGAGAACTGTTTTATGACTTAAAAGCGCCCGGACCAACCGCTTCCAAAAAGCAAATCGATGAGTATAACTTCAGAAGTAAGGCGGCAACCGATATGCAGCATTTGACAGATGCCCTGAAAAATATAGGAAAGCCGGTAACCCGTGAAGTGAAGGTCGCAACCGGAGGGTGCAGCTAGTGAGGGAAAAAGGAATCCGGGGACAAGAAACCGGAAACAGAAAACCGGAACAAGGATCTTCATTCCCGGACTGTCTGAATATCTGAATACCGGCGTGTTTTGGTTCTTGTGTCTTGCACCTTGAGACTTGTGTCTAAAGATACAGGATTGCACAGGATACTGAAAACGGGAAAGATTTATTAATTTAATCCGTTAATTTTACCAGACTTTTAGACCTGAATGATATGCAAAAAAATAATTTTCTTGCCTTCGACCTTGGAGCATCAAGCGGTCGGGCCATTTTAGGGACTTTGGATAACGGAAAACTAAGTTTAACTGAAATACACCGGTTTGCCAATCAGATGCAGTTTATCAATGGTCATTATTACTGGAACATTTTCAGTTTATTTAATGAGTTGAAAACCGGTTTGCAAAAATGTATCAGGGATCATGGAATTCAACCTCAATCGGTGGGAGTAGATACCTGGGGGGTCGATTTTGTCCATTTGGATGAAACGGGAATGATCCTTTCATTGCCATATGCCTACCGTGATTCCCGCACGGATACGGCGATGGAAGATCTCTTCAGAATAGTCCCGAAAGATGAAGTCTATCAGCAGACAGGCATTCAGTTTATGCAGTTTAATAGTTTGTTTCAGTTGTTTTCGATGGTGAAGGAAGACCGGTCCATCCTGAAGATCACAAACCGGATCTTATTTACGCCCGATGCATTGAATTATTTACTTTCGGGTGTCGCCGCGACAGAATTTTCAATTGCCAGTACCAGTCAGATGATCAAACCCGGAAAATGCGAGTGGCAGACTACTTTACTTGAAAGGGCGGGCATACCCCTCTCTATTCTCGGTGATATTATTCTTCCGGGGACTAAAATAGGACAGCTTCTCCCTGCGGTTGCCGAGGAAACCGGCAGCCGGCAAATTCCCGTGATCGCTGTTGCCGGTCATGACACGGCTTCTGCAATTGCTTCCGTCCCTGCCGAAAACGGTAATTTTGCCTATATTAGTTCCGGAACCTGGTCGCTTATGGGGATTGAAAGTCCCGAACCAATCATTTCCAAACAGACTGCGGCAATGAATTATACCAATGAAGGTGGTGTTGGAGGAACAACCCGTTTCCTGAAAAATATCATGGGGATGTGGCTGATCCAGGAATGCCGCCGTATTTGGTCAAAGGAAGTCAACTATAGCTGGGATGATATGGTGAAGATGGTTCGGGATGCGGAACCTTTTAAGTTTATCGTGGATCCGGATAAGCCCTGTTTTCTGAATCCTGCGGATATGCCTGCGACTGTTTCCGAAAACTGTCTGGAGCCGGGAGTTGGCAAACCCGTAACCCATGCGGAAGTGGTCAGGTGTATCTATGATAGTTTGGCCCTGAAATACCGCTATACCCTCGATCAGATACGCAAGGTCAGCGATCAGCCGATTGAGAAGATCCATATCTTTGGCGGTGGTGCGAATAATCACTTTTTAAACCAGCTAACAGCAAATGTTACGGGCCTGACTGTTGTTGCAGGACCTGTAGAAGCCACCGCGATCGGTAATATCCTCATTCAGGCAAAGGCAATGGGCCTGGTCGGTTCCCTTAATGAAATGAGAAAGATTGTCCGTGATTCCTTTGACGTGATCACATTTAATCCTGAACCTTCTGCCCAATGGGATCAGGCATATCATCGCTTTTGCAGGATCGTGGACGGGCATTGAGCAGGAAACAGAAGAATTGTTACAAAACTAACAGATTGGCTGTCTTTTTAATTGTAATTTGTCAGAAATGAAAAGAAAGCCGGGTTTTACAGGCCCGGCCTAATGGCCTGATTATCTTGCATCCCGATCGAGGCGGGTTTATAATGTCTTTTTAACCAGTGTGCAAGTCCGTCAAGTCCCGGAAAAAGTACGCGCTCGGTAATATTGGCCTGATCGAGCTTATCCCTGATTTCCCATTTTAATTCTTTGGGAATAACCAGGCGCCTGTATAAGCCCGGATGTTTTTCCAGCCAGTCATCCATTGCCACAGTAGGATCAGTCATGACTGAGAAGAAGGCAAACTGGTTGACAATCCTTTCATCAAGTGAAGGCGGTTCAAAGAATATGATCTGCTCCTTTTTTAATTTTCTGCCAAAATCGGACAACGATTTTATAACGCCCTCCAACATTTCAATAGTGAATGCATTACATTGTTCTTCCAGAAGCAGTCTTTTCAAAGGTTCGCTGACAAGTCTGTTTGCTTTTACAAAATCCACTTTCCAGATCACTCCGTCAACATCATATTTTTCAGTGTTTGCTGTCGCGAAATGCATGGCCACAAAAGGAGAATAGGTCCAGTCCAACAACCTTGTCGGTAAACCGTGATGCTGGGCCATTACCAGCGCTCTCCAAAATGAACCGTTCTGCTGGGCTTCTTTCGAAATCGAATACTTTCGAAAGTTACGCAGCAAATGATACTCCAATTCCGGAACAGGACCGCAATTTCTTAAAAAACTATTCTTGAGGACATAAGAAGAATCTGATAACCCACGAAAGGCATAGTCGGATCTGTAACGGCCCATTTCCGGTTTCCACGCATCATGGTATACTTCTTCGCACAGTTCTTCCCAACTTTTTACAATATGGTCATTCTGATAAATTATGCTTTCCCTCATAATTCAAAATTGATGAAAAAATGTGAATTTTCAAAGGATTAATGGTCATGAGCGACGGCTCGCGAATCTTGAGTCTTATTTTTAGTGAATGCTGCAATCCAGGTCAAAGAAGAATCATGTCTCCGCTGGAATAGAGTTCTTTTCGACTATTTTGCTAAAAAGTTTTGGAGCTTATTCCCAAAACTTTAATTTTGAAAGTTAAATTTTTGAATTGCCAGCTATGATGGGGAAAATCATTGTCCAGACTTTCTTCCTGATTTTGTTGTTTTTCCCTGTCTTTTCTCAGACGGATGATGATTCGAACGCTGTTCTTCAGGTTCCTCTTTTTTTTACAGAGGTAAATCCGGAAAGTCCTGCAGGTATTTTTTCTCTTGATTTTCCGTTTTTCTTTGGGGCAGAAAATCCATCCGGTCATCAGCTTTCGTTCGGGTATTCCATGGGAAATGTGTGGAACCCAAAAGCATGGTTTTATTATCCCGGTAGGATGACTGAACGACAGGCCATGCAGGTTGATAACCTGTTTATGACATTACGGCCTCGGTATTTCGTCGAGCATAATATTGAAACAAAAAGAAAAGCATATCAGGCCGATGGGGTATTGCAACATTTCCGGTTTACCTGGTTGAACCACTGGAAAAATAAAAACAGTCTGATCCTGAATATGAATGTTCATCAGCTGTCGACAGGAAAATCCTGGCTGAATTTTCTTGTGAGCGATTATTTCATAGAAGAGTGGCATACCGCAGTTGCCGTGGAAGATAATTTTGGAAGAAGGCTTTATCCGTTTAACCGGGCGGCGATTGAGTTTGAAGATGACGGAGGAAATATATTCCGTAAAGATAAAGGAGATATTTTTCTGGGTGTACTTGATGCTCATTATTACCGTCAGCTGTATGAGGCGGGGGGGGCAAAATGGCATTTGAGTACACAGGCTGCTGTTCATCTTTCGATCCCTGTGAACGACTTCCATCGTTATCTGATCCCCGGGATCAACACGGGCATCCGGAGTGATTTTCTTTTGGGGCCGAAAACATCTGTTACACTGGCTTTCGATGGAGGAGGAAGTCATCAGACTTTTTTAAAAACAGGAGACGGCGTTCGGATTATTGACAGGAAGCTTCGTATTCAGTCGAACTTTTATGCCGGCGTGAATGTGAAGACCAGGAAACGGATAGCAGTCTTCGGAATACTTAATCAATATCAGGATCCGCTCATGAAGGGTGGTCGTATGGATTGGAACCAGACAAGCTATGATCGGATTGGAATTCAATTTTTGCAGGAAGGTGATACCTGGGAAGGTGAACCCATTTCCCAGCAATTCTGGCTGGCCAAACTGACACCTGCCGCACTTTATAATTTTTCCTTCCGTACCTGGTTTATTCTGGGATTTCACAGAGTAAACAGAGCTTTTCATATTTTCGTTGGCGAAGATATGGTTTCGATGAACAATGCTCCCGATTTCCAGGTTGGGTTTCAATATAGTTTCAAATTGTCCGGAAAAAAAAGATAAACACGCTTATTTTTCTTATAACTCACTGCTCATTGCTTTCGTTGATGCTTGTGTCTGATTCATGAACAAGCTACAGCTTTTCATGTTTATAGTCAAAAGTAATTTGGAGATGACAGTTATTTCAGAAAAGAGGGGGCGCTTACCGGAATGGATGAGATCGACCCTGCCTGGAGGGGAAAATTATTCGAAAGTCAAAAGATTGATTACTCAAAACAATCTCAATACGATCTGTGTGAGCGGCAACTGTCCGAATAAAGGGGAGTGCTGGAGTGCCGGAACAGCGAGTTTTATGATACTAGGCGACAAATGTACCCGGAACTGCCGTTTTTGTTATGTGAAGAATCTGGTGCCGGATCCGGTTGATTGGAACGAACCCTTACGCCTTGCCGAAACAATCAGGACTTTGGGCTTGAAGCATTGTGTGATCACATCGGTTGATCGGGATGATCTGCCTGATGGCGGCGCTGCTTTTTGGTCGGTTACCATCCGTAAAGTAAAAGAGCTGAACCCTGAGACCACGATGGAAACGCTGATCCCTGATTTTCTGGCTAAAAGAGAGTTAGTACAACAGGTGATTGACGCCCGTCCCAATGTAATTTCTCACAATCTTGAAACGGTCAGGCGATTGACTCCAAAAATCAGAAGCACTGCACGTTATGACAGGAGCCTGAAAGTGATTTCATATATTGCAGAATCGGGGATCGTCCCAAAGTCAGGTCTCATGCTTGGATTGGGAGAGACTCCTGAAGAAGTGATGGAAGCCATGGACGATTTGAAAGGAGCAGGGTGTAAGGTGCTGACACTCGGGCAATATCTGCAGCCCGATCCTCATTTAATGAAAGTCGAGGAGTATATTACTCCTGATCAGTTTAAGATGTACCGGAAGGAAGCATACAGCAGGGGCTTTCGGTATGTCGAAAGCAGTCCCCTTGTCCGTTCTTCTTATCATGCAGAAAGACATGTTAATGCTTAACTCCTTTTTTAAGCAATCGAACGCCAAAATAATGGAAAAAACGGTACACCACTTGACGGAGATAGAGAAACTGACCCCTGAAACCTTTGTGCTTCACTTTGAACGTAAGGGACTTGTATTCATTCCTGGACAATATGTCGTTTTGCGTGATCCCGGATCGGGCGAAGGACGGGAATATTCCATTTACAGCTCATTGCAGGACGAAGACATATCCTTTCTGGTAAGGGAAATAATCGGTGGTTCTTTCTCCCGCTTTTTGACGCATCTGAAGCCAAGCAGTCCCATGTATATTGAAGGTCCTGCCGGATTTTTTATTTTGGATGAAGCGTTGAAGAATGGTTCTCCGGTCCTTTTTGTTGCAACAGGAACCGGGATTTCCCCATTCCGCTCCTTTGTCCGCAGCTTTCCCGGCCTAAACTATATGATCCTGCACGGAGTTCATTTTGCCGATGAAGCATACGGGAAGGGCGCTTTTAATCCGACCCGTTATTGCCTGTGTACCTCACGCGAACAAAAAGGGGATTATTTTGGTCGCGTCACGTATTATTTAAAGGAAAACCCTGTTGATCCGAATACAATCTGTTATTTATGCGGAAATTCAGAGATGATCGATGAAGTGACTGGAATTCTCGAGAATTATCACATCCCTCCGGAGCATATCCGGACAGAAGTATTTTTTTGATCGCCATTCTGCCGGTTTCTTGCAAAGCATAATTTTTTATTTATCGGATGTTTTCTAATTTTGTTCGGGAATAAAAGTTCAGGAGCATCATGAAACGAATTACAATTACTGATGAGCTTTCGGATTATTGTCCGAATATTCATTTGTTTTGCATCGAATGCAATGTGACTGTTGAAAGTTGCCAAAACGGACTAACGGAGCTGATGGAGAAAAGGTGCAGGGAAATTGCGGCAGAGTTGACTATGGAAAGCATCAGCAATGTCCCGGCAATCGATCAGGCCAGAAAGGCATATCGATCTTGCGGGAAGGATCCGGCCCGGTACAGGTTATCGTCCGAAGCCTTGTTGAGGCGCATTGTAAACGGAAAGGAGCTGTATCACATTAACAATGTGGTTGATTTACTCAATCTTGTTTCAGTAACTACGGGTTTTTCAATCGGGGGGTATGATGTCGACGCCATTAACGGCGATATTTTTATGGGGATCGGACGGAAACATGAACCTTATGACGGGTTGGGCCGGGGTGAATTGAATATAGCAAATATGCCTGTTTTCAGGGACAAAAACGGTGCTTTTGGTACTCCAACATCGGACTCCGAGAGAACCGGTGTGCGTGAACATACCAGACAATTTATGATGGTGATCATTTCTTTTGACGGTAATAATAGTCTTCAGGGGGCAGGACAATTGGCTGTTCAATTACTGGCAGAGTTTGCTTCTGCTTCTAACTTTGAAACCGCTGAAATAACCAATAAACAAGAAATCCTTATTAAACGGTAGCCGTATGAAGCATATTTGCCGTTTACTTTTGATACTGGCAGGCTGGAAAACGATAAACGGAGTGATGCCTCATAAAAAGGGTATCATTCTTGGAGTTCCTCATACCAGTGCGTGGGATTTTATTATTTCTTATCTTTATTACACTTCAGTTGGAGGAACTGTTCATATTCTGATCAAAAAAGAATTTTTCTTTTGGCCGGTGGGATTTTTCCTGCGTAAATCAGGAGCAATCCCGATCGATCGATCCAAAGGAGCCACAGTGGTCAAACAAACTATTGACCTGATGAATCAATATGATGAATTCCATCTGGCAATTACTCCGGAAGGGACAAGGGCTAAAACAATCCATTGGAAAGCAGGATTCCACGCGATTGCTAAAGGTACCGGAGCTACAGTTTATCTGGGCTTTTTCGATTGGGGAAAAAAGGAAATCGGGTGGACGGATACCCTGGAATTAACGGATAACCCGCAGGAAGATATCCGCCGCATGAAAGCATATTATAGGTCAAAAGGAGTTGTCGGTAAAAATCGGGATCAGTTTTCATTTGAGGAGTAGAAAGGCAGATCGGAATACTGAAGAAACTTTGAGGCTATTTGATAATATGGTTGTTTCCCGGCTGCGGCGTTCTTTATTCATAATCTATTTACTTATGCCTTACGATTATTTACATATTGCTGTGATTCAAACGGACCTGATTTGGGAGAATGCAAAGGCAAACCGCACCCGTTTTGAAAAATTGTTTTTACAACTTCCCAATGGAACGGAATTGGTTATCCTTCCTGAAATGTTTTCCACTGGATTTTCTATGAATGTAAATCAGCTGGGCGAACCAATGAACGGAAAAACTATTTGCTGGCTAAAAGATCAAGCAGCCGCTCATGGGACGGTAATTGCAGGCAGTCTGATGATCAGGGAAGACGGCGAATGTTTTAATCGCTTTGTTTTTGTCTATCCTGACCAGACCCTTGACTTTTATGATAAAAGGCATCTGTTTTCAATGGGACAAGAACAAATGTACTTTGTTCCGGGGCTTCACAGAAAAATCGTTCAGATAAAATCATTCCGGATTTTACCCCAAATTTGCTATGACTTGCGTTTCCCGGTTTTCAGCCGTAATCGCAATGACTATGATTTGATGATTAACTGTGCCAACTGGCCTGGATCGCGCAGCGATGTTTGGAAAACATTGCTGAAGGCAAGAGCCATTGAAAATCAGGCTTACGTTATCGGGGTAAATCGTATCGGTATTGATGCTAATAAAATCAATTATAAAGGTGACAGTATGGTCATTGATCCTAAAGGAAAAGAAATGGTGACGGCCACAGAGAAAGAGGAGATCCTCCCGGCCAAACTCTCCAAAGAATCACTCGACCAGTTCAGGGAGAAATTTCCGGTCCTTCCCGATGCCGATAATTTTAGCCTCTGTTTATAGTCTCTTTCGGGATATTCATTGGTCTAAACTTTCAAAATAAGTTTCTGCAACTTTCGTATTAGCGTTGGCTTTTCAAATGAGTAATCAACGGATGAGAATGGCCATTTATTTGCTTCGCGGATTTCCCTTCACTCAATTCATTTTCTGTTCATATTGATTTTTGTCCTGATGGTTATTCTTTTGTTTTTTCAGAAAGTATCTTCTAATCAAAAATACGGTCAGATTCTTTAAGACTAAAATATTAGTTAAATAACTATTAAAATAGTTGTAAAACTAAAATATTAGTTTTAAATTTGAGCAGTACGTTCGTAATGAGTAAAAACTAAAACCAAACCATCATGAGGACTATCAATTCTTTGCAGGCTACCCCTTTGTTAACTTCTTGAAAAGACGAAGTTAACAAAGGGGCAGTAGAAACAACTAAAAACATAGTACTGAAACTGTTTTTTTAGTTTAAATTTGTTTAATGGTTATTCCCAAAATTTTACAGACATGATCAAGGAACTTACACGAGCAGAAGAACAGGTAATGCAGATTTTATGGAAACTGGAAAGAGCGTTTGTTAAGGATATCGTTGAACGAATGTCTGAGCCCCGACCGGCCTATAATACCATATCGACTGTTATCCGGATTCTGGAAAAAAAGGGATTTGTTGATCATGAAGCTTTCGGGAAAACCTATCGCTATTTTCCCGTTGTCGGGAAGAAGGAATATACAAAGGCTTTTTTCAGGAACTTTCTGACAAACTACTTCGGTAATTCGTTTCAGCAGATGGTATCTTTTTTTGCAAAGGAAGATAATATGAGCCTGTCTGAACTGGAAGAGCTGATGAAGGAAGTCGGGAGAGATCTTGAGAAAGAAGACGCGGATGAGCACGAAAAAGTGACTGATTAGCCGGTTACAAGACCATGCAGCCCCGAAGGCTTTCAGAACTTCTTGTAAAGCGGATTAACTTAGTAGACTTTTAAAGAGAAGGTTATGAATAGCTTTGTTAATTACCTGTTTGAATCGGGTATCAGCCTATGTTTATTTACCACGCTGTATCTTTTGCTTCTCCGGCAGGAGACATTCTTCCGGCTTAACAGATATTTTCTGTTATTTGGGCTGTTTTTCTCTTTCTTTTTGCCGTTGATGCATCTGCGGGTTTATGAACCTCAACCGATCATGCTTGGTGAAGTTACTGTATTTCCCTACCGGAATATGCTCGCTACTGTGTCTGTTTACGGAACCTCTGTTTCTGAGCATTTTGTCCATACCATCTCCACCCGTACTTGGGTAATTATCCTTTATTTGTGCGGGTTCGTATTTTTTTCGGGTCGTCTCTTCATCCGGCTTTTTCAGGTTGGGTTGTTAGTGAGGCGCGGGAAGATAATTAAAGAGCAGGGGATGAACTTGGTGATACTCGACCGGGAAGCAGGGCCTTTTTCTTTTCTGTCGTATGTTTTTGTCGGCGGACAACTAAAACAGCAGCCTGGGTGGCAGAAAATTCTGGCTCATGAATTTGAACACGTCAGGCAGGGGCATTCCTTCGATGTATTAATGCTGGAAATCATAAGTACTTTCCAGTGGTGCAATCCGTTTTTTTGGCTGCTAAAGAAGGCTTTAAAGGAGAATCACGAGTACCTGGCCGATCAGGCCGTATTAAAACAAGAAGCTGATCCTTCCTTTTATAAAGAAGTGTTGTTAACCCGGATTATAGGGCCTCAAATGCGGATAGCAAATAACTTTAATCATTCGCTGATCACTAAAAGAATTAAAATGATGACAAAAATAAAATCATCCGGATTATCCAATGTAAAGACACTGAGCGGCTTGCTGATTGCCGTCGCTTTGATCGTTGTTTTTGCCTGTGAACAAAAAGAGGGATTACCGGAGGAGTCGAAAAAAAAGGCAGATAAAGTAATGTCATTAAGTCTGGCTGATGGCAGCAAAGTGCAGTTGAGCGGCGACAGCAACGCCATTCAGAACCTGCAGATTTTGCTTTCAAAAAGTCCTGATATCGAACTAACATCGATAGGTGACAGTGAACTTAAAATCAGTTTGAAGCCTGAAAGTTCTGAAGTCAAGGAGGTGAGCATCAGTCAGGATCAAAGTGTCGACAATAATGATCAGGTTTTTTTTATTGTCGATGATATGCCTGAGTTTCCCGGGGGAGAGCAGGCTTTGCGTAAATTTATCGCTGACGCAGTCATTTACCCTAAGGTCGCCGAGGAAAAGGGGATACAGGGCAGAGTGTATGTAAGCTTTGTTGTTGGTAAAGATGGAAGTATTACGCGTGCAAAAATTGCCAGGGGAGTGGATCCGAGTTTGGATCAGGAGGCGCTGCGAGTAATCGGGACACTTCCGAAATGGACACCGGGAAAGCAAAAAGGTATTCCTGTTGCTATTTCTTATACCGTACCAATCAGTTTTGTTCTTCAGTGATCCCATGACCTGAATTAAAACCAGACCGTTATGTCGTCAAAAATTGCTTTATTCATCGGGTTACTTCTGCTGACATCCGCGAAAAATAACGCACAGGAGATTGACCTGCTTATCCTGAACAGAGATTATCAACGAGCTTTGGCAGCCATTGACCGGATGCTTGAGAGCGAACCGACCGCTGAACTGTACTTTAAAAAAGGCCTGGTGTACGAAAAACTGATGAATTTTGACGGGGCTGTCACAGCATTACAGGCTGCCTGTTCGGCCGACAGCACGGGAACAGTCTACCTGGAAGAATTGGCCGAGGCCTGGTCCGGACTTGGAAATCATACCGATGCAGCTCTTTGTTTACAAAGGGCTGCCGGTCTGGATCCTGACAACCTGGTCCTTAAAGGCAAGCTGGGGCAATGTCTGATCAACCTGAAAAAATATCAGGATGCCTGTTCGCTATATAGTCAGATCTACAGGAGCGATTCCACCAACACCTATTACAACCGGTATTTTGCATATGCGGCCTATCAGGCCGGACAGCTTGACCTGGCGGTTAGACTTTATGACCGGTTAGCGTCGCAAAAAGTGAGGGATGTACAGGTATACCTGAATCTGGCAAGTATCAGTAACAGGCAGAAAAATTTTACAAAGTCAGTGACGGCCTGTATGTATGGACTGAATCTTTTTAAGGATCATCCTGCCTTGCTGCTGAAATGGGCAGAGTTGCTCTTTCAGAATAAAGATTACGGCAAGGCGCAATATCCCTATGAACGATATCTGGCCTGTAATGACTCCACCTTCGAGGTATTGAAAAGCTATGGTATATGCCTGTATTTTAGTCAGTTTGAGGAAGAAGCACTCAAGGCTCTGGATAAATGTTACCAACTTACTGCGAACGATCCAATCGTGAACTTTTATATCGGCGCCTGTTATAAAAAACTAAAACAGTTTCCCGAAAGTGTTGATTTTTTTAAGCTGGCGATCGAAACGGCGACTCCCTTTTATTTGAGTGACATTTATCAGCACCTGGGACAGGTTTATGGCCTGCAGCGGGAATTTGACTCGTCAATAACGGCTTACCAGGAGGCGCTAAAACTGGATCCGACAAATGTGGAACTACTGTTTGAAATTGCCACAACCTACGAGGAAATGCGTTCGAACCAGACCATCGCCCTGAATTATTACCAGAACTATCTGAAACAGGCAGGCGAACAGGCAAAACGGGCCGATTATGCATTGGACCGCATCAAAAAACTGAAAGAAGAATTATTTTTTGAACAATGATCAGGATTCCGAAATCAGTTGAAGCGCCTCCGGTCTCAGGATTGCGGGCAACTGAATCTTACGTCGTTCAATGCTTAGCAGCCATTTCCTGATCTCATCACCCTGCAGGGTATACAGGACATCGCGGAATTCTTCAATTTGCCTGTCGTTGTAATGGTCAGCATTGATCCCCTGATACCGGTCGAGTTCTTCATCTTCAAAATAAGCAATTTGATCAGGATGTTTCAACATTTCCTCCACTTCACATACTTCATGCGCTCCGCAGCAGTCGAGTGGAATTTCAATTCTGCTTTCCTCTTTCTTTTCTTCCGGAGCCCTTTTTCGGTAATGGTTACTCATCCATGTACCCACAGCAAGCAAAACAAAAACACCAACTATGATTCCAAGTAAAATTAACATAATCGAATCCGTTCAATACTAAATATAAACAAACAATAAAAAGGAGAGTTGTCATGCACTCCATTTTTGTGAATCAAACAGCACAAATATCGGATTTTTTTCTGTATGTTTTACTGCTTTTAGAGAAGACTTCAAGCTACATCCCAAATGGGCAGAAAGGTATCATAAACAATTGTGTAATATCCTAACATTCAGTGTATTATATTGTATTATTTAGATGTTTAAGTTTATTTTACCGATCGTCAGCAGTTTATCTTTTTCGCCACGTCCAGTGTTTTGTGATTTAAATTTCATGAGTAAATAATTTGTTTTTTATTTGTCTGACGGAACTCCCATGTTGCTGAAATTATTTTCATTGATGTTTGCGTTGTCGCGTAATATGTTCGTTTCATTATTACATTTGTGCTGCACTCAGCAAAAAGCAACAATTGATTAAAGATACAGTCGATAAAGATTATTGGATCTCGGCCTGGTCGCGCTTTAAAGATGGCGACAAGGAAGCTTTTGCCATTTTCTACAATCAGCATGTCGACAGCCTTTATCAATATGGCCGAAAACTCTGTATTGACGACGACACGGTTAAAGACGCCATTCAGGAAGTATTCCTCGATCTGTACATGCGACGGGAGCAAAATTCAGTTGGCTATGAAAACCTAAAGTACTACCTGCTGTTAGCTTTAAAGCGGAACCTGATCAGGAAACTGCAAACCCAAAGACGCTTTGACGATACAAAAATAACCGACGTCCACCATACGGAGCCGGAGTTTAGCATTGAATATTCGCTTATAGAAAAAGAGCACGAGGAGGAAATCCGGATCAAGCTTACCAATGCATTGAACCAACTGCCGGAGAAGCAAAAGGAGGCCATTTATTTGCGTTTTAACGAAGCGCTCGATTACCGCGATATTGCACTTATTCTTGGAATTACCGTCGAATCGGTTCGGACACAGATTTACCGCGCCTTGAAAACCGTCAGGCAAATACTTGACAGTAAAACGTTTACCATTCTCCTTAAACTTTTTTCAAAAAAAAGGTAAAAAATCAGTCTATGTTTATGCAGTGAGTTGTCTTTTTAGATGAATTTCGAATGAACGATGGACAACTTAAGCAAATACCTTGAAGACGTTTCTTTTATCAACTGGGTTTATAAACCGACCCGCGAACTTGACCTGATCTGGGAGGAGTTCTGCGCCAACCATCCCGAAGAGATCAGAAATATTCATGCTGCAAAGAGAATTATCGGTCAGTTTAGGACGGTTGCCGAACCACTTCCCGAGGAAGAAAAAATTCGCTTGTTCGCGAAGATCTTAAACCAGATAGAACGAAAACCCAAATCGCAATTTGCGCCGAAAAGATTGATTGCTCTCTCAAAATATGCGGCTGTGGCGCTTCTTTTTTTCGCAATCGGCGCGTTGCTTTTTTACCGTCAGCCTGCAAACACTTCGGCATTCTATACGTTTAGTTCGGACGATAAAGCGCCGGCCGGACAGGCACAACTCATTCGCGCAAACGGTGATCAGGTAATTCTTGATGACCAGCGCTCTGTAATCAAATATCAAAAGTCGGGCGAATTGGTCATTAACAGCGACACGTTAAAGCCGGTAAAAACGGATCTGAAAAAAACACAAGCGTTGAACCAACTCATCATTCCTTACGGCAAGATGTCTGAAATACTGTTACCCGACGGAACAAAGGTTTTTCTGAATGCCGGCAGCCGATTGGCTTACCCGGACCATTTTTCGGGCGAGTTCCGGGAAGTAATGCTGCTGGGAGAAGCCTATTTTGAAGTGATGCACGATTCGAAACATCCCTTCGTGGTTCAGGTGAATGACCTGTCTGTTAAAGTTTTGGGAACCCGTTTTAATGTTTCGGCTTATTCGGCCGACAGCCAGATTGAAACAGTACTGGTTGAAGGCAAGGTTAGTGTGAAACAAAACGGAGCCGGATTCTTCACCCAGGCTACCGAGCTTGTTCCAGGCCAATTAGCTTCGTTCGACAAGCAAACGAATGAAATCAGGCTAAAACAGATCAATGTAGCCGACTATATTTTATGGACCCAGGGGATGATGAAGTTTGAAACTGCCGACCTGAACAGGATTATAAAAAAGCTGGAACGCTACTACAACATTCGTTTCCGGTTTGATGATCCTATGCTGGGAACCTTCAAAA
>JBDKTZ010000527.1:0-17246 GCA_039679975.1 Prolixibacteraceae bacterium | reverse complement strand
GGTATTCTGATTCTGTTCAACGCGAAGTAGCTTAGCCTCGATACGGGGATAAGATTTCTGTTTCAGCGCTTCACAGGCCTTCTTGTTCATCAGACTATGCTCACTCTTCAAAGAAGAAGCATCAATAACTACATTTCCGGATGTGAGCCTGTCAAGGATCTGATCTTCAGCTAACGTAAATGAACCGCTTATTTTTTCAGCTTTCATCTCCCAATCATGGAGCGAGGAGGTCCCTTTAACCAGCACCGAACTACCCGCCGGATCAAGTTTATACTGAACCTGGGCCATTGCCGTCTGATAAGAGGCAATCCATAAAATGGTGAACACGCCAATGTTTAAAAGCTTAATCATTCTTTTCATCTTTGAATAATTTAATTTTTAGTTGCCAAATGAAATAACCATGACTGAAATCCTCACTCCCGGGTTGATACAAGTTATGGCTGTTTCATATTATCCTACTTTTCCTACTGTTTTGATAGGATAAAAGTAAAATGAAAGCACAGGGCAAATTGTAACCCATGTTACAAACCGCCTATTTTTATTGACTCTCTTTTAAGACAGGTACTGTCATGAAGTGGCAAATGCTGAATATCAGCATCTGAACAGGAAGGGCTGAAAAAAAATCAATGAATACGTTTCAGTACATCGATGAGATGGGACCAGAACTTACCAACGGTATCAATACTGACCCGCTCATCGGGGGAATGCGCATTTTTTATTGTGGGTCCAAAGGAAACCATGTCAAGGTCAGGATATTTTTCAAGAAAAAGACCGCATTCAAGGCCGGCATGAATAGACCTGATCAATGGTTGATGACCGAACAGTTGCCTGTATGAATCGGCTGTGAGCCGAACGATTGCACTATCGGGATTTGGGGTCCAGCCGGGATAACCATCGGAATGAGTAATTTTTGCTCCGGCCAGCTCAAAAACAGCATGCACTGTTTCTGCTGCATACTGTTTCCTGCTTTCCAGTTCACTTCGCTGACTGGTGGTAATCATCACTTTTGAATCATCGATCAATTTGACTGAAGCAAGATTAGTCGATGTCTCTACCATGTCTTTCATCCGCGGACTCATTTCCAATACGCCGTGAGGACAGCCATGTATCAGATTTATCAGCTTTTCCTGGCTTGCTTGTGTCATTACTTTTTCCGGCAAGAGACAGGATCCGTGATCCACGATCAGGTTCGGCTCGGTCCGTTCGTATTCAAACTCAACTTCAGCAGAAAATATATTCAATTCAGCAACCAGTTGTTCTTTCTGTACGTGAGGCACGATAATGACAGTATAAGCTTCCCTGGCAATGGCATTTCGAAGGTTGCCCCCGTTAAAATCAGCAATCCGCACGCCGAATTGACGGATGGCCTTAGCTAAGAAACGCGCCAATATCTTGTTGGCATTCCCGCGTCCTTTGTTAATATCGTCGCCCGAATGACCGCCCAGTAATCCTCGTACCATGATCTTCATTGCAAAAGAATTTCCGGGTGTTTTTTCCTTTTCAATATCCAGTTCCGCAACCGTATCCATTCCTCCGGCACAACCGATAAAAAGTTCGCCTTCGTCTTCTGAATCGAGGTTAATCAGAATTTTCCCGTTAAAAAAGCCTGGCTGCAAGGCCAGCGCCCCGCTTAATCCGGTTTCCTCGTCCGTTGTGACTAAGCATTCAATTGGTCCATGCTCCGGATTATTTGCCGTAAGAACGGCCATCTGCGCAGCAATACCAATTCCGTTGTCGGCTCCAAGGGTTGTACCGTCGGCTCGGACCCAGCCTCCGTCAATAACTGGAGTGATCGGGTCAGTATCAAAATTGAATTTCCGGTCACTGTTTTTTTCACAGACCATATCCATATGAGTCTGCAAAACCACAGTCGGACGCCTTTCATAGCCAGGAGTGGCAGGCTTACTCATGAGTAAATTTCCTGCATGATCCGATTTAACTTCAATGCCGTTTGTCTCTGCAAAATGCAGTAAAAACTTCCGTATTCTTTCTTCCTTTTTGGAAGGCCGCGGTATCTGGCAAATATCTTCGAAATAGTTCCAGAGAGGCTGAGGCTCCAGCTTTGATAATCTTCTGATCATAGCGGGCAAATTGTTAATTGTTAAGCTTCGCTTTTGACGGTGTCTCCGTTGCGAAAGATTATGTTGTTGTTTGTTTATGTTGTTGTCCTTCCGTTTTCCCATCTCCCGTTTCCGGTTTCCGGTCACTCACGACTCCAGGCTTTTTGCTTCGTTCCAGTATTGATCCATCTCGGCCAGGCTCATTTTCTTTAAATCCATTCCTTTTTTCAGAGTTTTGCTTTCCAAGTAATTAAAACGACTGATAAATTTCAGGTTCGTCCGTTCCAGTGCTGCTTCAGGGTCGATTCCATACAATCTCGCAGCATTTACAAGCGCAAAGAACAGATCACCCATTTCCGACTCCATCCGATCCTTGTGGCTATTCGTGATCTCGTGCTCAAGTTCATTCACTTCTTCCTTCACTTTATCCCATACCTGAACGGGTTCTTCCCAGTCGAAACCGACCGCGCTTGCCTTTTCCTGGATGCGGTTTGCCTTCACCAATGCCGGCAATGAAGCCGGAACCCCTTCCAGCACAGTTTTCTTTTTCCGGCCTTTTTCCTTCAGTTTCAGCGACTCCCAGTTCTGTTCCACTTCGCGGGCATTAGCTACGTCTGTTTCACCAAACACGTGAGGGTGCCGGTAAATCAGTTTCTCAGTCAGTCCGTTGATGACATCGGTTATATCGAAAGCCTTTTTTTCAGCGCCCATTTTCGCGTAAAAAACGATATGCAGCAATAAATCACCCAGTTCTTTCCTGATTTCATCCATATCCTGATGAAGAATAGCATCACCCAATTCATAGGTTTCTTCGATAGTCAGCTTTCGAAGCGACTCAAAAGTCTGTTCCCGGTCCCAGGGGCATTTTTCCCGCAACTCATCCATTATTTCAAGCAGCCGCCCAAACGCGTTCAGTGTATTCTCCATGATCTTGCATTCTTCTGTTTTCAATTCATCAAAATTACAATCTTTCCTGAACCTTTTCATTTTCGCATGTACGGTATTGAAAAAAATACGTGTTTTTTACTGTAAAAATATCATGGGCTCATTGTTTGATCAAGAGCAGGGTCAAGCTTGCTTGATTTCGGCCGAGCGTGAGAAATGACTAATGAAATGAACTTTTTTCGTATTTTTGTTCTTATAAAAGGTGCTTAACGTATTCTATGTTTGAGAAACTAATTCTTCTTGAGGGGGTCGATCCCCTTGAATTTTACGGGGTAAACAATTCAAAGATCGATTTGATAAAAGCGTTCTTCCCGAAGCTGAAAATTATCAGCAGGGACAACCAGTTAATCATACATGGCGATAAAAAAGAAAGTCTGGCCTTTGAACAGAAACTGCAATTATTACTCGATCACTACAATCAGTTCAATATCCTCCCTGAAGATACCATTCGCCAGGTCATGAATAATGATCCTTTAGCCGCGGAAGCATTAAACGTAAGTCCAACCGATGTTTTGCTGCATGGCAATAACGGGAAACCCATCCGGGCACGAACACCCAATCAAAGAATCCTGGTGGAAGCCACCCGTAAATCGGATCTGGTTTTTGCCATTGGTCCCGCAGGTACAGGTAAAACGTATACGGCCATCGCTTTAGCCGTTCGTGCGCTCAAGAACAGAAATATCAGAAGGATCATTCTGAGCCGTCCGGCCGTCGAAGCCGGTGAAAGACTCGGATTCCTGCCAGGCGACCTGAAAGAGAAGATCGATCCGTACCTCCAACCCTTATATGATGCGCTGCAGGATATGATCCCGAACAAAAAACTGGAGGAGTTTATGAAAGACGGGATCATTCAAATAGCACCCTTGGCTTTCATGCGGGGACGAACACTGAGCGACGCCTTCGTCATCCTGGATGAAGCCCAGAATACAACCCTCAATCAGTTGAAAATGTTCCTCACCCGGATGGGTATGAATACCAAGTTTATTATCACCGGCGATGAAACCCAGATCGACCTTCCCTCGCCAAGTCAATCAGGCTTGCTGCAGGCTAAAAAGATTCTTCGTGACATCGATGATATTGCGTTTGTGCAATTCAATTCCGGTGATATTGTACGCCACCGGCTGGTGCGGAAAATTGTCGAAGCATACGACAGGTATTATCAGCAACAGATAGAAAGAAAAGAAGCTGAAAAGGAAAAAACGAGGTCATCAAACGATGATCCGCGTCAGTAAGTATAACCGATATTAAAAATCAACAAAAATGAATAACGCATTAACAAGAACAGACTTTAATTTTCCGAAACAAACCGGTGTCTATCATGGCAAAGTCCGCGATGTTTACAACATCAATGACGAATACCTGGTCATGGTGGTCACTGACCGGATTTCGGCCTTCGATGTGATCCTGCCGGAAGGCATTCCTTACAAAGGACAGGTACTGAACCAGATCGCTGCCAAGTTCCTGGACGCCACAGCCGACATCGTACCTAACTGGAAAATCGCCTCGCCCGATCCCAACGTAACGGTTGGACACAACTGTGAACCGTTTAAGGTGGAGATGGTGATCCGCGGATATCTCACCGGACATGCCTGGAGGGAATACCGTGACGGAAAGCGGAGTATTTGCGGAATCCCGTTCCCTCAGGGAATGAAAGAAAACGAAAAATTTTCCGAACCGATCATTACACCCACCACAAAGGCAGAGGAAGGCCATGATGAAGATGTATCGAGGGAAGAAATTATCAGCGACGGACTGGTGAGTGAAAAAGACTACGATCTGCTCGAGGAATACACCCGCAAACTCTTCCAAAGAGGAACGGAAATGGCTGCAGAAAAAGGACTGATCCTGGTCGATACGAAATATGAATTTGGAAAGAAAGACGGGAAGATCTACCTGATCGACGAAATTAATACTCCTGATTCGTCCCGCTACTTTTATGCCGCGGGCTATGCCGAACGCCTGGCAAAAGGAGAAAGCCAGAAACAACTGTCGAAGGAGTTTGTCCGTCAGTGGCTTATTGAAAACGGCTTCCAGGGAAAAGAAGGACAAAAAATACCGGTCATGAATGAGGCATTCGTTAAATCGGTATCGGAACGTTATATCGAACTTTACGAAAATATAACAGGCGATCAGTTCATCAAATCGGCCACAACTCAAATTCTCTCGCGGATTGAGAAAAATGTAACTGACTTTTTAAAAAACCTGTAAAATTTCGTTTTAATCAAAATATCAAACTGCCGGAATCCAAACCCGGCAGTTTTGTTTCATCATCATTTTTCAATGGCAATAAAAAAGACAAACGCTGCCCGGTTGCTCGACAGCCATAACATCGGTTATGAAATGATCGAATATGAAGTCGATGAGAACGACTTAAGCGCATCGACACTGGCCTCCAAACTGGGCCAGGAAGCAGGGCAGGTTTTTAAGACGCTGGTAATACGGGGTAATGCTACGGGGATATTTGTTGCAGTGATTCCCGGCGATACAGAAGTTGACCTGAAAAAAGCAGCAAAGTTCTCCGGGAATAAGAGTACGGCAATGGTTCATATGAAAGAGCTATTGGGCCTGACCGGATATGTCAGAGGTGGTTGTTCGCCACTGGCCATGAAAAAGGATTTTCCGGTTTTTATCCACGAAAGTTGCAGAAATTATCAGAAAATATATATCAGTGCAGGCAGGCGTGGATTGCAGCTGAAGCTTTCACCCATCGATCTGATTCATTGTACGCGGGCGACTGTTGCCGATCTGACCGAAACATCATTTTAGCTTTCTGCTAATTCGTTTAAACCATCGGCATAAATCTGCGTTAACCTGAATACTATCATTAAGAAGTTTAATACATGAGGTTTATAACCGATGCATTCGATCGTTTTTTCAAGGACGAAAGTTCTTCGAGCATTTTGTTACTGGCCGTGACAGTTGTCACGCTGTTGTTCGTCAATCTTGGCTTTGCCGATGCTTATTATGACCTGTTACACCAGAAGCTAACATTCGGTATCGCCGGATTTATCCTTTCCAAATCCCTCACGTTATGGATTAATGACGGATTAATGGCGATTTTCTTTTTTGTGATTGGACTGGAAGTCAAACGGGAAATCCTGATGGGGGAATTATCAAGTCTCCGCAAAGCCAGTTTGCCTGTCGTTGCTGCTTGCGGAGGCATGTTATTCCCGATTCTGATCTATATTTCATTTAACAATCAACCGGAAGCCACACAAGGATGGGCTATCCCCATGGCCACAGATATTGCATTTTCTCTGGGCATTATGCAGTTATTAGGTAAGCGGGTGCCGTATGGCTTAAAAATATTTCTTACAGCCTTTGCCATTGCCGATGATCTTGGAGCAATTCTGGTTATCGCATTATTTTACAGCTCATCGATCAACTGGTTACTGATCCTGATCGCGCTTGGAGTATTTGCATTTTTGCTCATCCTGGCTCGCAGGGGGTTTTATTCAAAGTATTTCTTTTTTATTGCGGGTGTCGTAATTTGGGTACTTTTCCTGAAATCGGGCATTCATGCTACACTTGCGGGCGTACTGGTCGCCTTTGCCATACCGATCAGAAAAAAAATAGACATCAGCCATTTCCGGAAAAACATGAAAGAGGCGCTGGAATCATTCAACTCAAGTCAACCCCAGCCAATCCTGAATAATGATCAGATCGGAGCGCTGAGTACTATTGAAACGCTGGCGATACAGGTACAGTCACCCTTACAGGAGCTGGAAAATAAGTTACATGGATGGGTGGCATTTGTGATCATGCCTGTCTTTGCCTTCGCCAATTCCGGGGTACTGATCAATGCTGCAAGCTTTTCCAATATTGGCCTGTCACTGATCATTGCCGGCAGTCTTGTTTTTGGAAATACGATCGGCATTGGTCTGTTTTCCTGGCTCGCCGTAAAATTCAGACTATCGAGCCTGCCCGAAAATACGAGGTTCAGCCAACTGGCTGCCGTCGGCATTATTGGCGGAGTCGGATTCACCATGTCACTTTTCATCACAAACCTTGCTTTTGCAGACCAGGCATTGATCGATGCTTCGAAAATTGGTATTTTGATGGGATCACTCACCGCGGGTATCCTGGGATATTATATACTAAAACTCACGTTGAACCGCGAAATACAAACACAAAGTAAAAGTATCAGGACACAGGACCCGGCCACTCAAAAATTGAGGACCCTGAAAACAGAATAAGTTAGAGGAAAAAAATAACCACTCCAAGGACAGTTACGATGGCACCCAATATTTCTTTCCAGTTTACCTTTTCCTTAAAAATAAAGATTGCCGGTGGTATGATCAGGACTGGTACGATTGACATCAGCGTTGCAGCGATCCCGGCTTTGGTATGTTGAATAGCCAGCAGAGAAAAAGAAACACCGAGAAAGGGTCCAAAAAATGAACCAAGAGTGATTCGCTTCATTGCTCCTGCATTTTTCAAGGCATCCCAAATCCGCTGATATCGCTTTAAAACAAGAAAAAGAATGGCAAAGCCCACAACTCCCGTCAAAACTCTGATTTGAGAAGCAGCAAACGCATCATAATCACCCATTCCTTTTTTGCTCAGGACAAGGCCTGTGGCTTGCCCAAGCGCCCCTCCCAATGCCAGAAAAATTCCTTTCAGCGAATAGGAAGCCGTAAGACGGCGCCGGACCAGGCTGCTCCCGTTTAATGTTCTGTTTTCCCTTTTTAGCACCACCATACTGATTCCCATCAAAGTGACGGTCATCCCAATCCAGTTCACCGGAGAAAGGAATTCTCCTAAGATAACCCAGGAAATGAATGCAGTAAATGGCGGGGTCATTGCCATGACAAGCATGGAAATCCTTGCCCCGATCACAACGTAGGCCTGAAAAAGTAAAAGATCTCCGATCACAAACCCGATCAGCCCGGATAAAACCAGCCACATCCATCGCTCCGGACCCGCATCAAAAGGAAACCACATTCCCCTTGTTACCTGTGTATAAACCGAGAAAATAAAGAAAGCAATTACCAACCGGATCAGGTTGACAGCAAGAGAACCAACTTTCTTTCCGGCTGATTCAAAGGCCATACTGGTAACTGTCCAGAAAACAGCAGTCAGCAGAGAAGCAATCTCTCCAAAATATGCCATGGTTTTGGCTTCAATAAGTTTGCGGCGAAAATACGCTGTTTTTACTTATTTTCGCAACAGACAACCATCTTTATTTTGAGCCTATCGCGTTCTCATGAACGCTCATTACTGCCCTTCCCGACGGATCAGCATTTTTACGAAACGATTCATCCCACGCCAGGGCTTCCGCTGTGCTGCATGCAATGGAAGGTACCGACGGCACACATGCAGCCGCCTGATCGGAAGGAAAGTGTTCGCTGAAGATAGACCGGTACAGATATTCTTCTTTCGACATCGGGGTGTTAATCGAAAACCGGAAATGAGCGTTCTTCATCATTTCGTCCGTCACTTTTTCATTGGCAATCTTTTTGAGTGTATCGATCCATCCGTACCCTACACCATCCGAAAACTGCTCTTTTTGCCTCCATGCCACACTCGCCGGCAAAGTATCCTCAAAAGCTTTGCGGAGTACCCACTTTTCAATCTTGCCGTTTCCTGCCATCTTATCTTTTGGATTCAGGCGCATGGCCACATCCAGAAATTCCTTATCCAGGAATGGCACTCTGCCTTCAACGCCCCAGGCAGCCAGCGATTTATTGGCACGAAGACAATCATATAAATTCAATTTATTTATTTTCCTCAGGGTTTCCTTATGAAACTCTTCCGGATTCGGTGCTTTATGAAAATAAAGGTAACCTCCGAAAACTTCGTCTGTTCCCTCCCCTGAAAGAACCATCTTGATTCCCATCGACCGAATTACCCGGGCCATCATATACATGGGAGTAGAGGCCCGGATGGTCGTGACATCATAGGTTTCAATGTGATAAATCACGTCTCTGATCGCATCCAGACCTTCCTGAATGGTATAATGGATTTCATGATGGATCGAACCGATATGATCAGCAACCTTTCTGGCCGCGGCCAGATCGGGAGAACCCTCAAGTCCGATGACAAACGAATGCAGCTGTGGCCACCATGCTTCCTTCTTGTCTTCGTCTTCGATCCGTTTGCCTGAGAATTTCTTGGCCAGTGCAGATGTTACAGACGAATCCAGGCCACCCGACAAAAGCACGCCATAGGGAACATCCGACATTAACTGGCGGTGAACGGCCTGTTCCATCGCTGCTTTTAAGTCCTCGATGCTGGTTGGATTGTTTTTTACATTTTCATAATCCATCCAGTCACGGCTCCACCAGCGTTTTAGTTCTCCGTCCTTACTATATAAGTAGCTTGCCGGAGGAAATTCCTGTATTTTGGAACAATATCCTTCCAATGCCTTCAATTCGGAGGCAACATAAAAGTTCCCTTGCCTATCCCATCCCATATAAAGCGGAATAATCCCAATATGATCGCGACCGATCAAATAGACATCCTTCTCTTCATCGTATAAGGCAAATGCAAAAATACCATTCAGGTCATCCAAAAAAGCCGGACCTTTCTCTTTATATAAAGCCAAAATAACTTCACAGTCCGATCCGGTCTGATACTCGTAATGATCTTTGGTTTTTTCCCGGATGGAGCGGTGATTGTAAATTTCACCATTCACCCCCAGGATCAGTTTCCTGTCTTTACTATATAATGGCTGTCCCCCGGATGCGGGGTCCACTATCGACAAACGCTCATGGGCAATAATTGCTTTCTCGCCGCAATAGATACCCGACCAGTCGGGACCACGGTGCCTGATCAGTTTCGATTGTTCCAGAACCTGTGTTCTCAATTCCTTCGCATCTGTCTTCAAATCAAATACTCCTACAATTCCGCACATACAATTATTTTTTATCGCTGTTTTCCGTTTAATCTTTCAAAAATAACCATTCTGTTGTTATACACAAATATTTTTTGACATTTTTCTTATATTATACTTAAAAAAATAACAAACGTGATCGCCTTTTGTATTTTTTGTTTCTTTTTGAAAAATGAAATAATTTATGAATACCCTCCCATAGAAGACCGGCAGTTCTTTATGAAAAATATAAAATTCAAATTGCCCCCCCAAAAAAGAAGGTATGTTATTAAAAAAAACAGTCAAATTTCGGCGAAGGTGGGAGAATCGGGCAGAAAAAAACGCTGTATTAAAAGCCCTGTGTTCCACAGATCACTTTGAATACAGCGTTTAACGAAGATTATTCGGTTAGACGTTAAAGCGAAAATGCATAATGTCGCCATCCCTGACGATGTAATCTTTTCCTTCGATTGCTATTTTACCGGCTTCCCTGCAAGCCTGTTCCGAACCCAGATTGATGTAATCATCGTACCGGATCACTTCGGCCCGGATAAAACCTTTTTCAAAATCTGTATGAATGATCCCGGCTGCCTGCGGGGCTTTACAACCGCGCGGATAAGTCCATGCCTTTACTTCTTTAGGTCCCGCAGTGAAGTACGTTTCCAATTGCAACAGCTTATAAGCCAGTTTGATCAGTTTATTTACACCTGATTCCTTCAAACCAAGGTCTTCAAGGAATAGCTGTCTTTCATCATAGTTTTCCAGTTCCGCAATTTCAGCTTCGGTTGCCGCAGCAATAACAAGCAATTCCGCCTTTTCGTCACGAATGGCATTTTTCACGGCATCAACAAATGAATTTCCTTCAACAACCGATGCTTCGTCGACGTTACAGACATACAGGATCGGTTTATTAGTTAAAAGCTGAAGATCTTTTACAAGCTTCTGGTCGGCTTCTTCAACGTCAACGGTCCTTGCCGATTTACCTTGCATCAAAACCTCCCGGTAAACCGACAGGATCCTGAACATCCTTTTCGCTTCAGGATCGTTTCCGGCCTTGGCTTGCTTCTCCACTTTTGCGAGCCGGCTTTCAACCGTTTCAAGATCTTTCAACTGCAGCTCGATATCGATCGTTTCCTTATCCCTCACCGGATCGATGGTGAGATCAACGTGAGTAATATTATCATCTTCAAAACAACGCAGTACATGAATAATGGCATCAGTCTCCCGGATGTGTCCCAGGAATTTATTTCCCAGTCCTTCACCTTTGCTGGCCCCCCTGACTAATCCGGCAATATCAACAATCTCAACCGTGGTCGGTACCACGCGTTCCGGATGTACCAGCGCTGCAAGTTTGTTCAGACGTTCGTCAGGTACAGTAATGACGCCCACATTTGGTTCAATGGTACAAAAGGGAAAATTAGCAGCCTGCGCTCTTGCATTCGACAAACAATTAAACAACGTTGACTTACCCACATTTGGAAGACCAACAATACCACACTGTAAAGCCATTCTGTTCTCTTTAAAAATTGCGGGGCAAAGGTAATCCTTTTTTTCCTACTTTTGAGCGTTTCGAATAAGCGAGCGCAAAGCGAAACAGCGTTTATGCTTTGCCGAGCAAAAGAAACGACTAACGATAGTGAACGTTTCGAATAAGCGAGCGCAAAGCAAAACAACGTTTAAGCTTTGCCGAGCAAAAGAAACGACTAACGACAGTGAACGTTTCGAATAAGCGAGCGAAAAGCGAAACAACGTTTATGCTTTGCTATCTCAGCAAAACGCCGGAGATAGTTAAATTTACTTAACGGTTTAAACCTCGCGCCGGTTTGTCGGTCTCAAAGAAAACCAGGAAAGGGTACATGATCAACAAAGAACAACTGCTGTCCGGATTGAAGGATGAAAGCACAAAAAAAGATGCTTTCCGCATGCTGGTGACTACTTACAAACAACGTCTTTACTGGCATATCCGAAAAATCGTACTCAATCATGACGATGCAGACGATATTTTACAAAACACTTTTGTAAAAGTATGGCGCAATATCGACTCGTTCCGTTCCGAATCCGGGCTATATACCTGGCTATATCGTATTGCAACCAATGAATCGCTGACTTTTCTCAACCAAAAAAAGAAAAAAATGTTTGGAATGGATGAAGAGATCAATGATTATTTAGTGGAAAATATTCAGTCTGATCCATATTTTAACGGCGACGACATCCAGCGCAAATTACAGGAAGCAATAGCCCGTTTGCCGGAAAAACAACGTATTGTATTTAATATGCGCTATTATGATGATATCAAATACCAGGATATGGAAAAAATACTCGAAACTTCAGCTGGTGCGCTGAAGGCATCCTTTCATCATGCTGTAAAAAAAATTGAAGACTACTTAAAATCAACGGACTAGAAGAACAGCAAATCGATTATTAAACTTTTGTATGTTTTAAAAGTCAAAGAACAAAATAAAAAAATGCCGGAAAGAATGACAGATAACTCAAAATATTCCAGAGAAAATCCTTTTGATGTTCCTGAAGGATATTTTGATACAATGGAGGACCGTATTGAAGAAAGGATCAGGGCCGAAGAAAATGAAGGCACTCCCCGCCAAAAATTCATCCGGATAATCAAGCCGATTCTGGGGCTGGCTGCAAGTTTTGCATTGGCCTTCCTGTTAATCTATTATCCTATTACCAAGATTTTATCCAAATACACTGGCGAAACAATTGATCAAACAGGTGAACGAACCAAATTGAACGAAGAATTGCTTACCGGGTACCGGTATCTCGATGAAAATACGTTCTTTTTGGCCCTGACCTCGAAAGAAGAGACTGCTGATTTTGAATCGGATGAAATTCTCTCTTTTCTTACATCAGAATTGGATGACTACGAAGTTTATGCAGAAATCATAAATTAAAAACTACCATGCAGAAGATTATCATTACTATAGGGCTGTTCCTGTTCATTGCCGGTGCTTTCGCACAACCGGGAAAAGGAAAACACGAAGACTTTGAAAAATACAAAGCTATGAAGGTTTCGTTCATGACCGAAAAATTGGAACTGACACCGGCAGAAGCCCAACAGTTTTGGCCCATTTATAATGAATTTGAAAAAAATATTTTTGAGTTTCATCGCGGACGGCGTGACATGGAAAAGAAAATAAAAGAAAACTACAATACTTATTCCGACGACGAATTTCGTAAGATAAGCTATGATATGGTTGATCTTTTCCGAAAGGAATATGACCTGATGAAGGAATACAATGAAAAATTTCTAAAAGTTTTACCCGCCAAAAAGGTTGTCATGATTGGTCCGCTTGAGAATGATTTTCGGTTCATGATGATCCGTGAATTCCGTGATAAAGAGAAATAGAAATAATCATAGGTACAATACAAGTTATTGATTATTAATTTAGTATAATTATAAATTAGCACTCAGCTATTTGACGGTTATTGATTTTCTCTATCTTTGTGCCCGTAATCCTTTCGTTCATAAAAGGCCCTTATGAAACAAGGGTTCTTCCTGAAGGGCGAAAATTTGTTTTTGCAATCAAAGATCAGGACAAATGGAAAGGATTGTCAGGTAGTTACCGGCAAAGAATGAAAATGGATAATGGCCAGGTTGTAAATTTGCCTCAGCCATTTGAGTATAGTTGGTTTATGCCAATGCAAAAAGCGGACAGTGTCCTACCACTGTCCGGCCTTTAGTTGTAAAAATACTTGATTTAAAAATTTACGGAGCGAATTTAATGAAAAAGATTCACATTTTGAATTCTCCCGAAAGGAAGGATTATGAAATCAATCTGTGTAGACTCCTTATTCTTTCTTTTCTCGTTTTCGAATCATGCACTCAGGATCAGGACCTTATCTCTCCTGCCCCGATCGGGCAGGAGATTGTTGAAACACCTGTACCTGCCCCTGTAACCCAGTCTCCTGTTGTTATTGTTAAAACAGATGAAACGATCAGCACATCCGGAAAAAATGACATCGAAGTGATCCGGAATTATTTTTTCTCAGGTACCGTCAATAACGATAATTTAACCAACAGCCCGGAACAACCGTTATGGCCTGTTGAATTGGAGTATGCCAACGGTATTGGTGCTCATGGGTTACGCTCCATAAACGGAGCAAGAAACTGTAATCTGGACGAAAATGGAAATTTTCTGCCAACCGGTAACTTAAAAACGCATCTGAATGTCATTCATAACCACAACTGGGACTTGCATCTTGTCGTAGGACAATCCAAACCAAAGATTTTAGCAGGTAACGCGTGGGAATGGGACACCCAACAATGGAATGCCTATGAAGGCTATGCCTACAAATGTCTGGAATTCGTGATGAATGAATATCGGGGAGGTTTTCAGAAATCGATCATTGAAGTTTCGAACGAAGTTGACATTTCCGGAAAAGGAGGATATTGGTTCGTGGAGGGTATTTGGAGTAACGGAGATCCGAAAGCCTACCAGGGTTATATTAAGTGCTATGCCCAATGGTCGGATGCCGTGAAACGCTTTACGAAAGATTACCCGGGGAAGCAAATCAAGCTCTTTGGTCCGGCAATTACTGCTTTTACCATCTGGTGGACGCCCTTGTGGAGTAAAGAAAACTGGGCACTGAAATTCATCGCAGATTGTAGAGCTAACAACTGGCGACTAGATGGAATCACTTTTCATCAGTACGGAGCAGAAATGCTTGGACAGCGTGCTGATTATTCCAATAGTAAAAATCCTTGTTTTGCTTCTTCTATTAAAGAAATAAAGGATAAACTTAATCAGAACGGGTTTGCCGGATCTGAAATATGGATCACGGAATGGGGATGTTCCAGTTGGGTGGGAACAGAACGGTATAAAAATAACTACAGACCTGTTGGCGGTGCTTTCGCAGCTGCATTTATGCATGATGCTGTTGACAACGGGATTGACGGTATCGTCCCTCTGCGGTTAAGGGATCCAAACTCCGAAAATGACTGGAGTGAAATAGGATCGCTAGCCACTGTTAATCACGTGATCTATCCCAAGCCGATCTATAATGTTTTTAAAATGTTCAATCAGTTACCCGGCAGCCGGAAGAAAGTGGAATGGAAGAACACTGAAGCCCAACTTGGTGCCATCGCTTCGGCAAGTCAGGACCAGATCGGTGTCGTCGTCTATAACTATGACTGGGACGATATAAAAATTGTGGACCGGTGTCAACCTCACCCGGTTCAGATTAAAATTACAGGGAAGAAGATGACAGGGAATGTGCTGATCAAGCGTTTTCTCATGGACAGCCAACACAGCAATCTTGCAAAATATGTGGACGCGGGGCAATTACCTCCTGCCGACGATTGCCAGTTACAGCAAGTGGAAGAATACAGAACCGCCGCAGTGAACGATACTGTCACACTGACAACCACATCTATGGAGCCATCATCAGTCTCTCTTTGGCTAATTGCGCCGGACTGATTTAAAAAGCATAAAATAAAAGTGGAAAATACCCGTTAGCTAAGTAAGCCGAAGAAAAAAACTAATTATTAACGTATGTTCCATATTGAAATTCAATATGGAGAGGAAATTTTTCGTTCAGAATTTAATTCAATTTAAAACACAAAAGTTCAAAAGCAGACCAGTTTCCTACAGCTGGATGTCCATATAAGTACTTGATTTATAAATTTAAAAGTTCAAAAATGATGAAAAAAGCGAAAACCGTCAATCCTTCCCGCACGAAGGGTTTCAGATCTCTTGTGTATTTCCCGATACTTTCCCTCTTATTTTTAGTCAGCGCCTGCAGCGAAGAAGAAACGTTTGTAGAAGAACCGCAGGCAGTAGCAGCTGCGACGGAATACAATCTGTTGCTTTCGTCTGCAACATCATCCACACCTACCGTTATCGTTGATGCCGACAGGTCTTATAACACTTCCGGGAAAAATGACATGGACGTGGTCCGGAAATATTTCTATTCCGGTTCAATAAACAACGACAATCTTTCCTGCAATTCAACCAAATCACTTTTTTCAGAAGAAGCAGAATACGGACAGGCTATCAAATTACGCGGCGCACGCGCCATCAATGCGGAGAGGGGATGTTACCTGGATGCAAATGGGAACATAGTTGCCTCCATGGCGTTAAAAAGCGCCCTGGATAATATTCATAATCACGACTGGCAGTTACACCTCGTGGTTGGACAGGAAAAACCAAAGCACTTGTCCGGGTATGCCTGGCAATGGAATGCGGCCCAATGGAATGCATACGAAAACTATGTCTACAAAATCCTGCTTCATTCGATGAATAATTACAGAGGCGGCTTTCAAACCGGTATGGTTGAGGTTTCAAATGAAGTCGATATCGCCGGTCCTTTTGGATACTGGTGTGTGGAAGGGAAATGGTCACACGGAGATTTACAGGCTTTTTACGGGATCATGAAATGTTATGCCGAATGGTCCGATGCTGTAAAACGCTTTAACCGGGACTACCCCACGAAGCGAGTGAAGTTGATCGGTCCGGCAATGACCGTATATACCATGTGGTGGTCCCGCGAGACCAATAACTGGGCACTCAAATTCCTCGAAGAATGTAAGGCAAAGAATTACCTGATGGATGGTGTTTCGTTCCACCAATATGGCGCGGAAATGCTGAATCGCCAGCCTGACTATTCAGGAGGCAGAAATCCCAGTTTTAAATCGACCATTAAAAAAATACAGGATAAAATGACAAGTCTGGGATATTCAAACGGTGAGATCTGGATTACCGAATGGGGCGTATCGAACTGGATCAACACGGCTCGTGTAAAGAATAACTACCGTCCGGTTGGCGGAGCTTTTGCCGCAGCCTTCATGGTCGATGCACTTGACAGCGGGGTGGACGGAATTGTTCCTCTTCGTTTCAGGGATCCCAACGGATCAGATACCTGGACAGAAATTGGTTCGCTTGCTACCAATAACTATAAAATATATCCCAAGCCGACTTACAACGTATTCCGCATGTTTAACATGCTACCGGGATTCCGTAGGAAACTGGCCTGGCAAAATCAAGGCACTCAACTGGGAGCCATCGCCGCCTCGAGCAGCAGTCAGATCGGCGTGATTGTGTATAACTATGATTGGGACGATATTCACATCCTCGATAACAGTATACCGCATGATGTGCAGATTAAGATTGCAAAACAAGGCGTGAACGGCGACGTACGGGTGAAAAGATACCTGATCGACAAAGATCACAGCAATCTTGGCAAATACCTGGACGCCGGACAAGCACCTGTTCCGGAAGATGTTGATCTGGAAAAGGTGGAAGAAATCAAAGTGCAGGCTTCCAACGGCATCATTACACTCCCCTCCCGCAACCTGGGGCAATCGGCTGTCTCCATGTGGGTAATCGATCTGAATTAAAGAACAATAATCAAGGAATCCTCATGCCTTCACGGGCATGGGGATTTTATATTTTAGCTAAACCAATCTGAAA
>JBDKTZ010000488.1:0-7027 GCA_039679975.1 Prolixibacteraceae bacterium | reverse complement strand
CTCTCATGGCCGGTTACAGTCAGGAGTCTCAGAAATACAGGTCGCTGGGAGGACAACGTATTGTTTTTCCCGTAAAAACAATGTACGAAATCGACGGAATGGGATCTTCCAATCAGTCTACCACCGGAGGTTTAACGGAATGGGCTTTTCGTTCTTATTTTGGCCGGGCCAATTATACCTATAAAGGAAAATATTTGCTTGAAGGTAATTTCAGGTATGACGGCACGTCAAAAATCTCGGAAGATAACAGATGGGGCTTTTTTCCATCGGGTTCTATCGCCTGGAGAATAAGCGAGGAGGATTTTATAAAAAACAGTATCGGTTGGATCGATAATTTGAAAATCCGGGCTTCATATGGGTTACTTGGAAATGCTGATATTGGAAATTATCCGTACCAGGAAACTTACTCGACAACGTCGTACGGATTCAGTGAGGCCATGGAGCAAGGTGTCATTCAATCATCGTTTAAAAACAAAAAGCTGGAATGGGAAAAAACAAAAATCACCGATCTTGGTCTGGACTTCAATCTTAAAGAGAACATCCTGTATGGTACGTTAGACTTGTACAATAAATATACTACCGGAATTTTGGCCAGCGCCAGCATTCCGTCCAGTGCTGGAATGAGCGCTCCGACAATCAATTACGGAGAGTTTAAAAATTACGGGCTTGAATTGTCGCTTGGGCATACCGGAAAAGTTGGCGATTTTACCTATGATGTCAATGCCCAGGTCAGCATAAACAGGAATAAAGTGATGAAATATCCGGCGCCAAGTTACGGCACGCGTGTTATCGAAGAAGGAAAGCCATATCGGGATTACTATTTATACGAATATACCGGAATTTTCAAATCGGAAGATGAAATAGAAAAAGTGACAACGCCGGGAAATCCTCAAATCGGGGATATTAAATTCAAAGATCAGGATACCAGTGGAGGAATTGATGGAAAAGACAGAGTCCGGATGGACGGAGCCTTTCCCGACTTCATCTATTCTTTCGGGGCCAACTGTACATGGAAAAATTTTGATCTTAATTTATTCTTTCAGGGAGTTAAAGGTCAGAAGTTTCTGCTTAACGGATGGGGTATTGTTCCATTTGTTCAGTCTTCTTCTCCCCTTCCTAAGTATTTAAACGCATATGATCCGTTAACAAACCCCGGTTCCGACATACCTTCAATATATAGCGACGGATACGCTCCTATGACAGGGGGAACCGCAGCCGGATCTACCTTTTATCTGAACGATGCTTCCTACCTTCGTTTAAAAAATATTCAACTCGGATATAATATGCCATCTTCCTTATTGAAATCGATCGATATCTCTCAGCTCAGGATATTTATCGGAGGCGATAACCTGCTGACCTTTACCAAATATGACTATGGTGATCCGGAAAGATCCGGAGATGGCCGAGCTTGTGAATATCCTCAGATTAAAACCGTTTTTGTGGGACTTAATCTTAAATTTTGATTGATAAAAACAAAATGAAATGGACGTTGATTTTTCAAAATCGCCGGTATCCTGATTTCCCGGTTATGTCGCATTCGATGTTACTTCTAACAGACAAAATTATACGCAAATGAAAACGAAGATATATAACGTAGTTTTGATCACTATAATGGCCTTTTTATGTGGCTGTGACGAAAGCTTTCTTGAAAAATATCCTACTACAAGTATTGCAGCCGGTACCTTTTGGACATCAGAAAGTGATGTAAAAATGGGATTAACCGGATGCTATTCAAAACTTAAAGGAGATTATCTGACCTGGACAAGAGGCACTCTGGATGCCGCTGTCGACAATGGTTACAGTAAAGGTTATTACAATGCGAACTATATTCTGCAGACCGGCACACTCGATCCGGATAATTGCAGTATCCAGAATAGTCTTTATTCTGCTGCCTATGCAGGCATTTCTGCTTGTAACGTATTCTTAATGAACTTTTCGAAAGCAGCACTGCCGGTCTCAGCCGCAAATGTATACGAAGCTGAAGCGAAATTTCTTCGTGCTTTCTATTACTTTGAACTGGTACAACGATGGGGAGGAGTAGTTATATACAGGGAAGTGCCTTCAAATATCGATGATTTGAAGATAGCAAAATCGACCGAAGAAGAGGTTTACAATTTTATAAAGGAAGACCTGGATTTTGCAGTAAACAACCTGCCCGATGTTGCTTATTCAAGCGGCCATGCCGTGAAAGCAAGCGCTTTGGCATTGCAGGCCCGCATTGCCTTGTTCAGAAGCAAGTGGGACGAAGTAATAAGCTCTGCCAACGCGATCATCTCGTCAGGGAAATATTCGCTGGCAACAGATTTGCGCTCGTGTTTCATCCATCAGGAAGGACAACTTACCTGCCCTGAAATCTTGTTTTCAATAAAATACCTCAGTACTTCCGATGGAAGACAATTAGAAACGGACTATGGATCAGAAGTTTGTTTTTTTCGTGAATCGGGTTTGGTTCCGACCAAAGATTTGATCGATGACTATGAAGCAGGCGATTTACGTTTAAAAAAGTGGTATTTTAATTCTCCTGATATGATCACGTTTACCCGTGAAGACGGTTATGAATACGCCGGATGTGAAACGATGTATACCAATTATGGATTGATTAAGTTTGCGGCAATCTGGGATGATCAGCTTTATCAGTCGGCCATGCGAAGTATAATTACCGGGCATGATTTCGTTTTGTTCCGTCTGTCCGAAATCTATTTGATGTATGCAGAAGCAATGGTTGAAAAAGGAGGAGGTACAACCACCGATTCCAACGCCCTCAAATATGCTAACGGCATTCGTGCCCGTGCCAATGTAACAGCCCTTACTTCGCTTAGCAGAGATAATATACGAAAAGAGAGGCGCAGGGAAATGGCATTTGAAGGATTAAGGTATTTCGACGTCCAGCGGTGGAGAATTGGCTCAACATTAACAGGTAAAGTAATATTCGGAAGTAATAAAATTGTCTGGAATGACAAGTTCTATCAATGGCCTTTCTCCCGAAGCGAAATGGACATTAATACAAAACTTGTTCAAAACGAGGACTATTAGTTTCATCGTTCTGAATATCCCCTGCCCTATCTGAATAAAGCTGTTCAAAAAGATGGCTGTAACTTAAAAGGTGCCAAAGAAACGAATACGGGAGTATCGTTAAAATTCAGTAAGTTGAAAGATGGTACCATAGATTAGCCGGCTTTTTGAACAGTTCAGTCTGTTTAATTTATAACCATTTCTTTTCAGGAATTTTGTCAAATACATTCTAAGAAGATTTTCCTTAGAAATAGTATCATATGAAGATCTATTCAAGTAACTTTATCGCTGTGTTTTGTAAGCATGAGAATTATGAAGTCTAAACTAACTGTAACCATTGTATTTGCTTTGGCTGTTTTATTGGCAAACGGCGAAGGCAACAAAAAGAATCAACGATATGAAGGAATTTATTGCTCCGGTACAGGAGATATAGATGATCTTCGCCTGATCGACGAATCGTTTGCCTTTTTTAATCCCAATCCTGTAGTTCCAAACCTGACCATGATTTATGATCCCGAATGGGATACATTTGTCGAAGGCGCCGGATGGGATGCCTGGTGGATACAAAACAGCTATGGTTTTGTTTACGCGGCAACTCCTTTCCTCCAGGATCCCTGGTTCGGATTGCTGCAAAGGTCGTTGGATCTTTTTTGGAATAACCAGGGTGACGGCAAACGAATGGGAAGACCGGCAAATTCCGGAAGTAATTCACCTCCGGATGCATTGATGTCGTTGGTGGCACCAGACGGAAGTCTTGGAGATGCTGCCCGGCCAACTGAAATAATTTATAAGCAAGGCGACGGCAACATAAAAATTCACGATTGGTTTTATGAAGCGACAGCTGCCGGCCTTGTCATGCAGGCCGAGATCTTGTTAACCAACCGTGATTCCCGGGCTATTCAATACTATTTACCAAAAATGGAGCAGGCTTGTAACTTTATTGAACAAACCCGCGATCCAAAAAACAATCTTTTTCTTGTCGGCCCGGCCAGCAACCTCCTTGCACCCAGTTATGGCGGGGCAAAACAAGCCGATGGAACATATGGAAAAGGGTACCTTGCAGGCCTTTCTGTAACCTACCTCGCGGCTTTGGATCGAATGACCGAACTTTACAAACTAACCGGTGATAAGAAAAAATTATCTGAATGTACCGGCAGAAGAGATCTGACAAAAAAATCCCTGAGTTTATTATTGACTCCATCTGGTTATTTTGTAAAAAGCCTGGAAACAAATGGGATAAAACATGGCGTTTTGGGACAGAAACAATATGCTTACCTGGAAGGCGTCGTAAATGCCGATGCCGTCGCGTTACGAGTTGCCGATTACAATACATCAATGAAGATATACGATCAAATTGCAGCTTTTCCTGCAATTCGTCCTTTTGATTTTTTATTGACCAATGCGCCCGGTTTGGACGATACGTATTGGAACTGGGGAAATACCACGGGAAAAGGAATGGATGGAATACATGAATTCGGCAGCTGGGTAAATGGCGGCGTTTGGGGAACTGTTGAGGGAAGGGCCATTTTAATGTATTACCGCCTGGGCAAATTTAATGACGTTCGCCGGTCGGCCCTGCGGGCTATGAAATGGTCAAAAGATTTCAGAATGGACGCACCATGGTCCCAGCAGGGAGAAAACACGCACAATGTCTGGTCCGACTCCGGGCAACACCGGTTTGGCGGCGTCGCCGTCATGGTCGATAATTTTGCCATTCCTGCGGCAACCATAAGAGGATTATTTGACTATGAATACCGTTCGGATTGTATCGTCCTGCGGCCAAAAATTCCTTCTGCCATAAGTCATTATGTGCAAAAACAACCGATCAGGTTTGGAGCAAAGAAGCTTTTTCTATCCTGCGAAAACGGCGGAGAAAAAATTTCTTCGGTCAGAATCAATGGTAAAAAATTTAATCTGACTTCAGAAAATGAAATCTCTTTTCTCTATGATCAATTACCATCGACTGCGAATATCGAAATAAAGACCACAGGCGGTTGGCACGAAGAAGAAAATATGGATACCGATTATCCCCGTACTCCGTCACTCACTGATTGGTATAACAAACGTGCAGCATCGAAAAGCGATCTTCCGGAACCATTGAAAAAACCGTTTACCGATCTGATCAAATTTAAAGAGGTTCTTAGCCGGTTGGATGGTTGGGAAAACGAAAAAGCATTTGTAGAGGTTGCCATAAAATCGTTTGAAGATTACCGGATCAGATGCGAATTCGACCCCGGGAAAGGTTATTTCCGGCCCATTACGGAAGACCGGGAAAAAGACATTGTAAAGTTCTATGAACGGACAGCTTCTGCAATGTATCAAGGCCTTGCTAATAAAATGAATTTCTATTCGAAAGATGGTAATGACGAACAAAAGAAGATTGCCTCCTTGTTTTTTGAAATTCAAAACCACAAATCCAGGTAAAAAGATCTTTTGATACCAAAGTTGCAATCTGCATGTCCGCACAGAACAGAAATCTTACCCGGAGGTCCTTCATCCGCCGGACGCGATCGTGAAGGTCGTGCATTTTCATGTGGCAGGCATCGGCAGCCGGAATATAAGCAGCTACATCACTGATAGTTGAGATAAACTTCCTTATGGATCAGTTCAACGGCCACTTGTAGTTCATTTGGACTCCAGTCCGGTAAATCAGAGAGCAGATACATGTTGATGGATTTGCCTTCTTTGCGGTATGGAGGCTGCAGGTAGTGCGGATCTGCCACATAGAAGCCGTTTCTCAGGTAAAAGGCTATACGACGCTTACTCATTTCATCATAGGGTTTCTCGGCTTCAAGCAAGGTTTTTGCTGACCTGTTCCTTATTTGTTGCAGGGCTGCCGATCCGATTTGGTTGCCTCTCAACTCCGGGGAAACGGCAAAATGCTCGATATAACCGAAGCTGATAAAATTCCACCAGATCATGAAGCCGGCAGGTTGCTCACCGGCATGGAGGGCAATGAAACTCATTTTTTCATGCCCGATCATCTCTTTAAGCTGATCTTCGGCCCGTCTTTCTTCAAAAGGAAAGCTGCCGGCATAAAGCTTTAGCAGACAGCTTAACCGTTGGTCTGTACCGGATGTTATCGGAGTGAATTCCAAGTCGTTCATTTTGGCTGAACAGCTTTTTCCAGCGCTTCGATGGCTACAAACAAAACCCCGGCCTCACCCCGAAAGGTACCCGAGCCTTTGGGTTCATTATTGACCGAATACCACTCGTAAAATCCTTTGTTTTTCATGACCCGGTCAGTCATCGGGCAAAGTTGTTCATAAGCTTCTTGTATGAAGCCGTTCCTCACAAGCTGAAGGATCATTCGCCCGCCAAACCAGGTCCAGTCGCCTCCGTTTTGGTAACCATAAGGGTACATGCCTTTATTTTTGAAGAATCCTTCAGGATAGGGAGGATAAAGCGTTAACCCGATGGTTGCAGCCCCTGAGGCCTTGACATTGGCGATCATTTTTTCGAGTGAAATACGGATCTCATCTTTTGAAAGCAGGCCTGCTTCGATGGCAACGGCAGTACCTCCGTGATAAAAGATCTCGTTTTCATTGAAACTGGCAGGGAAAGGTGACCCGTCCAGGTAAATATGCGGAATAAACTTGTTGTTTTTCTTATTCCACAGGTACTTCCTGCAATTTGCCGCGATGTCTTTACGAACAGTTTCCCATTTTGCCTTCATTTCCGGAACCAGTTCCATCAGGTTGCTGAGCGCGACCATAAACATCGCGTTGTCATAAATATCAATCGCATAATGGGTATTTTCATCAATCTCAACACCCCACTCATGTTCCGGTTGCACATCGCCCCAGTCGGCAGTGGTGGCACCCCAAATCAGTCCGTATTTTTTATTGAACCTTTCTTTCATCAGAAAGTCTGCAGCCATTTCCATCCGTTCAGCTACGGTGTGGCCGCCAATTTTTTCCTGAAGGATGGACTGGTCGCCTGTAGATCGGATATATTTATATACAGCCTGAATCAGGGAAGTCTCCTGATCGGTCTCGACCGTATTTTTGTGCCC